>JANXXZ010000461.1 GCA_025350385.1 Bacteroidales bacterium | reverse complement strand
CAGGGCAAAAGTGATGCCCGGCGATAAGATAGTTACCGGCCCTGCTTACCTGAGTATTGAAGGTATTCCTCTACCCCTTGCCTTACCTTTCGGATTGTTTCCGAATAAAAAAGGAAGAAGTTCAGGCTTAATTATTCCAAGGTACGGGGAAGCGGCCAACCGCGGATTTTACCTGGAAGAGGGGGGGTATTATTTTGGTCTGAATGATTATTTTGATCTGAAACTGGTTGGCGACATCTATTCAAGGGGAAGCTGGGCACTGAAACCTGCTGTGACTTATAAAAAAAGATACAAATACACCGGGAGTTTCAGTCTTAAGTACGCAATTAATATCCTCGGAGTTAAAGGGACGACCGATTATCAAAAAAACAAAGATTTTTTCATCAGCTGGTCGCACCGGCAGGATCCAAAAGCCCGTCCAAACGGTATATTTTCGGCGAGCGTAAACGCAGGAAGCAGTAAATTCAACAGCTACAACCCTACAACGGTTAACGATTATCTGACAAACTCATTTTCATCGAATGTAACTTATGCCATGCGCGTTGGTAACAATGCCAATCTTAATATAAACGCCAGTCATAGCCAGAATACCAGTACCCACTCAGTTACTCTCACCTTGCCGGATGTTTCTTTTGGCATCAATCGCATATATCCTTTTCAACGAAAGGTTCAAACAGGAAAACCCCTTTGGTACGAAGCCATAAGCATAACCTATAATATGCATATGACAAACCAGATCAGTACACTCGATTCCTTGCTTTTCAAGCCCGGCACACTTAATAAATTTAATTCAGGAATCATTCATACGATACCGTTAAGCGGTTCTTTCAAGGTGATGAAATATTTTACATGGTCGCATGGCATTAATTATACGGAACGATGGTATGTCAAATCAATCAATAAAACATGGATTGGTGACAGCAGCATTGTAAATGGTATAAAAGTTGGCCCTCATGTGCAGGTTGACACCCTTACCGGATTTAAAACTGCCCGTGATTATAGTTACAATACATCGCTTAGTACAACCATTTATGGCATGATGCAGTTTAGACGCGGTCCGGTAAAAGCACTCCGCCATGTGATGCGACCTTCAGTCGGGTTCAGCTTTGTGCCTGATTTTGGCCGGGAATCACTGGGATATTATAAAAAGGTACAAACCGATACAGCAGGTACCATGCAGAAATATTCAGTATTTTCTGATCAATACCTCCGGTCACTTATTGGTTTGCCTCCAATGGTAAAATCAGGGTCGCTGAATTTTTCGCTTAGTAATAATTTAGAAATGAAGGTGAAGTCGGAAAAAGATACTGTGACAGGAGTAAAGAAAGTGATGCTGATTGACAATCTTGCATTTTCGGAGTCGTACAATTTAGCCGCTGATTCACTGCGATGGTCAGTTTTTAACGTTTCCGGCCGCACTACCCTTTTCAAGAAAATGGCAATCAACTATTCAAGTTCCTGGGATCCTTATGCTGTTGATGCCAAAGGCAACCGTTACAACCAATATCAGTGGGAGGTTAATCACAAGCCGCTCCGATTCACCAATGCCAGCTGGACTACCAGCCTTTCCTATGAATTTACATCCCTCAAATCGAAAAAGAAAAAACCGACGCCTCCGTCCAGCACCACGTCGGAGGAGATTGAAGACATAAAAGATAATCCGGAACAATTTATTGACTGGGACAATCCCTGGAGCATCCGCTTTGACTACAATTTCAGCTACAACAGCCGTTCTTTACTTACCGGCAAACGTGAAAAAAAACTGATTCAAACCATCGGAGCCAGCGGCGATATTAATGTTACTGATAAATGGAAGTTCTCGGCAAGAACCGGTTACGACTTTCAGAACAAAGACTTTTCCTATACAAGTGTTACCATATACCGGAATCTTCATTGCTGGGAAATGCGGTTAAACTGGATTCCCTATGGAATTCAGAAGAGCTGGAATTTCCAGATCAATGTGAAATCAGCAGTACTACAGGATCTGAAGCTTACCAAGAAGAAAGATTTCAGGGATAATTAGGAAAAGTACCGGGAGATAAAAGACGGATTCCGGTATCTATAACACATGGTCGCTTATCGTTATGTCACTCCCCAGCACAAAATCAAAAACTTCATGAAACAGGGATTGTAAAAGAAAACGTAGATCCATAGCCTTGAGTACTGGTGACACTCAACTCCCCGCCATGGCGTTCAACCATTTCCTTTGAGAGGATCAGACCGAGCCCTGTCCCAGGCTCATTTGCAGTGCCGTTCAATGTAAAGTGGTCAGTAAGACTTAATATACGGGGGAGGGCGTCATCAGGTATTCCAATGCCATTATCCTGCACATTTATTTTCAGGAATTTACGCTCACAGTCGCATGTTTCATGCTGGTATAGTTCTTTAAATGGGAGGAATCCTGATGTTACCACTACCTGAGCAGAACTGTATGAGAATTTTATGGCGTTTGACACCAGGTTTTGGATAATTGAATGGATCATATTCTGATCAGCCTCAACTTCCAACCCATGATTAACCAGGTTGGAGAGGCTGATTCCCTTTCGAATCGCATTACTGTTCAGCGTTTCAAACACTTTGTATATTTCTTCCGAAATATCAAATTTCACCGGGTTGAATGGCATACGGCCGGTTTGAAGCCTCGACCAGTCGAGCAGATTCTCAAGTAATGAGTATGTATTGTCTGAAGCATTTTTTATTTTGATGAGGTAATTCCTGATTTCATCCTTTTTTAAAATATCAAGGTCATCAATCAGCAGGTCAGTAAAGCCCAGTAATCCCTGGAAAGGACTTTTCAGATCATGAGCTATCACACTGAAGAATTTATCCTTGCTGGCATTGAGTTCTTTCAGTTCCTGATTATATTCCTGGAGTTTATCCTCTGCTTCCTTTCGTCGAGTAATATCGCGGGCTATATGGACACTCCCCATCATAGAACCGTCAGCATTATATATGGGAGTGGTGGAAACCATGAAAACACCCCCAAGAAGCGGCTCATCTATTTCAGCTGCATGACCTAACCCATCTTTCAGCATTAAAATATGGGGACAGGCTTCATGCGGATGATCGCAACCGTGAATAGATTCAAAACAATGTGTGCCAACCAGGCTTTCTTCCGATCGTTTTAACCTATTGGCCATAGCTCTGTTAACCCTGATAATATTGCAATCCTTATCTATGACAGTAATTAAATCAGGTATTGAATCAAAAATAGCTTCCCAAATTGTTTCAGGTAATGATTGCGAACGTTCATGATCAATATTGAGTGTTTTCCGATTATGGGTCATGAAATCATTCTTATTTGTTTCTTTGATCATAATCGCGGTTTAGAAAGTTGAACTCAACCATTTATCGTGGGTGCAAGAAAAAAGAACTGAGTCTGATATAGCATTCAATTTCTTTACAAAAAAAGAAAAATCTCCGCATTTTCACAATCAAATTTACTAATCAAAACAACTTCATCAATTCTATATAACTGACTTTAAAATTGTTATGTACTAAATGGACATATCTGCAACAGCAAATCTGCCATTTTATTATATCATTTAGAACAGTTGAATGAATAGAATGTTTAGCCTTAAAGGTTGAAATTGAAACCAAGGAAAATCCTGGAATGAAGAAGTTATCAGAACTGATGCCAGTGAGAAGAAGAACTAATTATAAAAATGCAGAGATCCCCGTTTGTGAGTTTCACAGCATATATAACTGATTAACAGTAATAATTCGAAAAAAATTCTGATTGATAAACAAAGAATAGTCAGAAAATCGATGTACTGAAAAGAAGTATTACAAATAATTACACACCCAAAGGCAGGGAGAATGAAAAAGTGGAACCTTTTCCAGCCTGGCTCTCTACCCGGATTTTCCCACCGTTTTTTTCTACCATTTCCTTGCAAAGAATAAGTCCAAGACCGGTTCCCGGCTCATTTGCCGTACCTGCCATAGAAAACTGGCCGTCGAGTTTGAATAACCTTGGCATAATTTCTTCAGGTATGCCTATTCCTGTGTCTGAAATATCCACTTCAAACCATTTGCGTTGCAATTCCTCTTCATTACCGGAATTGTTATCCACATCAGGAACTACAATCCTGCCTGAAATTGTAACGGTTGTGTTTGAATTAGAGAATTTTATAGCATTGGTAATGAGGTTCTGAACCACCGAATGTATCATATTACGGTCAGCTTCAGCAATGATACCCGGTTGCAAGGTATTGAGCAGCTGAATGTTTTTATGGATGGAATTGCTTTGAAGGACAGAAAGAACAGATTCAACTTCCTCGAATAAATCGAATTTTGAAGGTTTAAAAGAAACTTTACCTGTCTGCAGACGCGACCATTCAAGCAGGTTTTCGAGCAATGAATAGGTATGGTATGATGCTGAGCGGATATTCTGCAGATATTCCTTAACCTGTTCAGTGCTTAGTTCGTCAATGTCTTCATAAAGGAGATCAATAAAACCAAGTAAACCTCCAAACGGATTCTTAAGGTCATGCGCAAGAATACTGAAAAATTTATCCTTGCTTTGGTTTTGTTCTCTCAGTTCAAGGTTGTAGCCAAGCAGATGTTCTTCCACCTGCTTGCGCTCTGCAATGTCACGTCCAATGGCGATAACAACATCCTGCCCGAAGTACCTCCCTTTATTAAGTACTACCTCTTTGGGGAAAATCTCTCCGCTTTTACGTTTTCCCCACCATTCGAATTTCTGGGATTCCCCGTTAAACGCTTTATTTATGTATTCGTTGGTAATAATCAGGTCATTCTTACCTTCAGCCGAAAGCATTTCCGGTGTCTTACCTATCATTTCCTCGCGGGAATAACCGTACATTTTTACAGCACCCGTATTTACATCAATAAAGATCCCCTTTGGATTTAAGATATAAATTGAATCTGTGAAAAAGTCGAAAAGTTCACGGTAGTTGAGATCATTTACTTCAGTTGTCCGTGGTGCCGGGTTGCGCGATTCTTCCAGTGCAAGAGCCGATGCTACCATGGCACAGAATTCCCTGTCGTTATTTCGAAGCTGGAAATTGAAGGTAAAAATGGCAGAAATCAAACCGATAATCCTTCCACCTGAACGCACCACTATTCCAATTAAGGTCTTAATACCATAGTTTTCGAAGAGTGCCGGGTCCGTCAGAATAAGATCAGCAAGTTGCAGTTTGTGCAACACAATAAAATCTTCCGGATTTTTTTTATATTGCTCGAAAACCACCTGGCTGGCTTTATCCGGGTCAAAATCCGACATGAAAGGTGATTTCCAGGAAGCAAACGGAGTTGTTGTATTCTCTTCAAATTTGCTGTAGGTGCAGCAGGAAGCTCCCAGCATTTCACCGATCAGGGTTACCAGCCGATTGATATTAACGCGTGGTTCAGGTGAGAAACCCAGGAAGGTCTTTGTTAACCGGCTTACCCTTATTTTATTCTTGTCTTCGAATTCATCAACCTCAGACTGACCAGAAATATCGCGGAAAGTAATCAGGATACTATTCGGGGTTTCTCCTGCATAAGCGACCGGGTTCATGGTTACTTCAGCTTTTAAAACATTTCGGCTTGCCTTGCGCATCAAATACTGGCCTGTCACTTTTTTTCGGGGGCCTTTGCTCACTGAACTGAAATCAAGAAGCGATCTTTCAATTTCATCAGGGGCAAGAAATGTAATATAATTGCTCCCAATTATAAGTGATTTGTCAGTAATACCAATCAATTCTGAAAAACTTTCCGAAACATATAAAATACTGCCGGTCAGATCACAGATAATCGCCGGATCGGGAAGTGCATTTACTAAGGAGTAGGTAACTCTTTCCGTTTCGAATGATGACGTTTCAGAAATGCTTGAATCGGGGGAGGGATTTGCAATATAAAGACATCCAAAAATATTTCCCACACAAGTATGCACCGGTATGGCCTTAACATTTGCTTTACCCAACAATGGATTATCTATAGTAAATGATCTGACCTTCTTGACTTCCCCTACACTTAACTTTGCGCAATCTTCAATTGGTTCAGATGAATTGTGCAGAAGTTCATAACAGAGATTGCCGATAAATTGATGTGATTCGCCACCCAGCTTATTGGCAAGGGCTTTATTCATGCGTTTTATACGAAAGTCAGGAGTAACAAAAGCAATATAACCCGGGGAAGCATCAAAAACGTGCTCCCAGGTCTCATCAGAAAGGATAACATCCGGACTGTAAATATCAGCCTCGCCCGGGATTGCCATGCTTTCAGAATTTCTCTCCTCACTCTGATTCTGCATAATCCCTGTTGGACTCGTAAAGATACAAATTTACTTTGTTCCGATAAAAGCCACTTTATTGAAAATTTATACTGGTATTCCCCAGTAACCAAATAGTATGCCAACTAAATTTTTTGTTAAAAACGTAATTAAAAACGATTATAAATAACATCCCTGAATAATAGCAGCAAAAGCTTATCAGATAAGCAAAGAAGAGATATTATTAAATAAATTAATATACAAATATATATTTGCAATTACAACAATATTTATTATAAATAATAATTCAAATATGCTAAATTAAATAATGAAAGAACTGAAAATAGAAAATTATTCCTGTTCCGGGACAAATAGTGGAATTTGAAAAGAAAATATTGATCCTTTACCAGGTTCGCTTTCTATCTTTATTGATCCTCCATGTTTTTCGACCATCTCGCGTGATAATATCAAGCCAAGACCAGTGCCTGTTTCCTTGTCAGTTCCCTGCATAGTAAATGGCTTAGTGAGTGAGAATAACCTTGAAATATCTTCCTGGCTCATTCCGATTCCTGTATCGGAAACAGAGATCTCAGCTTTCGGCTGATTGTTTTTGGAATTTTTGTCCACATGGATGCACTCACAGGCAATTGTTACTTTGCCTCCAACAGGGGTAAACTTTATAGCATTCATCACCAGGTTGTGCATTATCGAAAGCAGCATATTCTGGTCTGCCTTAATATAGACTCCTTTATCAATCTGGTTATCGATGAGAATTCTCTTCCTGTATGACAGGCTGAACAGTATGTTGGTAGTTGATTCCACTTCTTTTGCAAGCGACAATTTGACCGGGTTAAAAGCCATACGCCCGGTCTGAAGCCTTGACCAGGCCAGAAGATTCTCAAGCAATACCAGTGAATTCTTAGCCGTATTCCGGATAATACCGACATAGTCGCGCATCTCATCCTTACTGAGCGTATCAAAATCCTCCAGTAACAATTCTGAGAATCCAATTAGCGTGCTGAAGGGGCTCTTCAGGTCATGGGCTATTATTGAAAAGAATTTGTCTTTACTAGCATTGATTTCCTGCAAATCCCGGTTAAATTGTTCGAGTTTGATGCTGGCTAATTTCTTTTCGCTTACATCACGGGCGATGCCTTGTATTCCAACCTGTTTATTATTTTTATAGATCAACCGGGCGAGAATTTCCAGGATTACCGATTTCCCGTCAATTTCCGGAGTTTCTATTTCAAAAGGCAAAACATTACCATTGGCAATAAGTTCAGCAGTTATTTTTTTGGCCTTTTCAAGAATTTCAGGTTTACAGAAACTATATATAGAATAATCATGCAACTCATTCAACGGTATGCCGATACGTTCAAGCATAGCCTTGTTTGCATTGGTGAATACACCGTTCAGATCAGTTGTGAAAATAAAATCATTTGCATTGTCAAATAAATCACGGTATTTACTTTCACTTTCCCGGAGTTTAACCTCTGTTTTCTTTAGTTCTGTAATATCATGAATGGTTCCTACAATAAACTTTTTACCGGAAAGATGCTCGGTATACAATTGCTTGTGGGTTATAATCACTCGCTCAGAACCATCGCTCCAGGTAATCTTCTCTTCATTTACGTTAGATCCGTTTTCGAAAACGAAAGAATCATTTGCCCAAAAGACATCAGCCTGGTCTTTAGGAAAAAGATCATAATCCGATTTACCTATAAGTTCTTCTCTTGACCTGCCCATCATCTCAATCGCTGCATCGTTGAGCATAATCCACTTATGCTGTTCATCCTTTACAAAAAAGGGCTCCTGCATTGTATTAATAACAAGGTTCAGGAAATCAACTTGCTGCTGACTTTTCTCTTCTGCTTTTTTAATGCGTGTAACATCCCTGACATTGCCAATTACTTCTGTCACCTCCCCATCACTATTCAACAAAGGCACTGCGCTGTAAATCAAATAGTTCTTCTTCCCCCATTTACTGGTATATTCTGATTGCCCGTTGATTACCCGTTTTTCAATTATACACTTCTTCAGGTCGTCTGTAATACCGGATTTAATTAGATTTTCAAATTCAAACAGGTTTATCATTTTGGTCGTTTCCTCGCCAGGAGAGCCTAAGATTTCAAGCAAGGCTTTGTTAACTTCCAGTATTTTTCCCTGTGTATCAAAAAGCACGACACCTGTTGGCAGGTTCATTACGAGTGCCCAGTACTTCTCCTCACTCTGCTTAAGCGATACTTCGAGTAATTTTGCCGATGTAATGTCGCGCGTGATCATTGATATCCGGGCAACTGTTCCTTCTTCATTTTTGATGCTCTGGCAAATGCTTTCAACCCAAAGGATGCTTCCGTTTTTATGAACCATCCGGTACTGAACTGTTAATGAATCCTGTTTTTTGCTTAGTTTTTCGAGCACTTCACTTACTTTATGCACATCTTCAGGATAATGCGCATGAAAAGAACCGAGTTTTATTATCTCCTCTTTTGAATATCCATGAAGTTTTTCAACGGAGGGGGATATATAGAGGAACCGGCCATCAAGTGAATGCAGGGAGAATGCTTCTCC
>JANXXZ010000458.1 GCA_025350385.1 Bacteroidales bacterium | reverse complement strand
TCAACAGGCGCGTCACATTATCATCTGATATGACATACAGAAGCGGCAGACCTGTAACCTACCCTGTTTCTGTGTATTACATTGATGGGTTGCCATACTTCGATTATTCTAAACGAAACGCTTACAGGATCCCGCATTATTTCCGCACCGATGCCTCATTGACTTTTGAAGGAAATCTTAAAAAGAAGAAACTGATTCACAATTCATTATCAGTGAATGTATATAATGTAACCGGGCGCGCTAACGCATATTCAGTATACTTCAGAACAGAAAACGGCAATATAAGAAGTTACAGGTACTCCGTGATCGGAATCCCCGTTTTTACCCTTACATGGCAATTCAAACTAGGGAATTATGCTTCGGAATAGATCCTGCATACTCTTTTTACCCGCGGTATTGATGCTGAACTCATGTATTAAACCGTACGAGCCGGCTATTAATGCTGCTGATGCAAAGAAGCTGGTCGTTTCAGGACAGGTTACCAATCTTGATGGCAACCAAACTATAACCATATCGAGGGCATCAGCCACCCTTAAGCCGGAAAGCAATCTTATAGCGGGATGTAATGTAACAATTTTCGATAGCCTGGGGCACAACTTTCCAATGACTGATGCAGGCGATGGAACCTACCATGGGTTTATTGACCCTGTTTATCTCTTTCC
Organism: Bacteroidales bacterium; assembly: GCA_025350385.1. GTDB lineage: Bacteria > Bacteroidota > Bacteroidia > Bacteroidales > UBA4417 > UBA4417. Next base: position 13,605 of record JANXXZ010000458.1, on the reverse strand, counting down.
CGGCAGTTTTTTCAAACTTGAAATCATAACCCCTGAAGGAGATAAAGTGGTTTCCGGCTTTGACCGGCTCAGCCCCGGTCCGGGGGTCGATTCTGTATATTATTTGAGAAGAGACATCCCTACCAATGACCCTTCAAAGTTCATTAAAGGAATACAGTTTTATGTAAACCTGGATGGAAGTGATTCTGATAGCCGGTTTTACCGCTGGAAAGCAGTTGAAACCTGGGAATATCATGCTGAATTTCCTGTTGAATGGTATTATTCCTTTAGATTACAGCATATATCACCTCCCGATTATTCAAAACAGGTTTGCTGGCTGACCCTGCAGGTCAGGAACATCTATACTCTTTCATCCAAAGGCCTTTCGGTAAACAAATACCAGATGCTCCCCCTGAACTTTGTGGACAACCTGACATCAAGGCTGGTTTACGGATACAGCCTGTTGGTGAATCAGTACTCGCTGAGTGAAGAGGCATACAATTACTGGAACCAGTTACGCGTTAACAGTTCCAACGAAGGTGGCTTATATGAGAAGCAGCCCCTTGCCACAAAAGGGAACCTTCACAACCTCACACACCCCGACGAGGATGTATTAGGTTTTTTCGGAGCGTCATCCGTTAATTCCAAGCGGATTTTCGTGAGCAATGTCGAAAACCTGCCATTGGAATACTATTCAATGTGTACCCCAAGCCCTCTCACCCCTTATGGTCTGCAAGCACTTGATCCGCTGGAATTCCCTGTATACCTTCTGGCCGACTCCACCGGGAAACCGACCATCATGCTTGATAAATGGTGTGTCGATTGCCGTTCGTTGGGCGGGAAAAATGTTAAACCGGAATTCTGGCCTAACTAATATGGCTGGTAGGCCAACTTAAGCATCTGAAGCTGAAAAGCTTTTCAAACCTGGAAATTATGTATCTGATCAACTATAAGTTACGTTTCTTATTGCCAATTGTACTGTTGACCTCCTGCATCAAGTCATATGAACCTTCAATTTCAACTGTTGATGTTAATAAACTTGTCGTTTCGGGCGTGGTAACCGACCGCGACGGGAACCAGACTGTGACCGTTTCGATGACATCTGCAGTGAAGAAACCAGCAGAAAAACCAGTAACAGGATGTACCGTTACCATATCGGATAGCCTGGGTCATACATTCCCGATGACGGATGCCGGTGCCGGGAATTATAAAGGATGGATCAACCCAATATACCTGATTCCCGGAAGTTCATTCAAACTTGAAGTACTCACGCCTGACGGAAGTAAAATTGTATCCGATTTTGACCGGATCAAAGCCTGCCCTGAAGTCGATTCCGTTTATTATATCAGGAAAGATGTTCCTACTACTGACCCCGCGAAACCTTTGCATGGAATACAGTTTTATGTTGATCTTAACGGCAATAACGATGAAAGCCGGTTTTACAGGTGGGAAGGTTTTGAAACCTGGGAATATCATTCCGATTACCCGATTGAGTGGTATTTTAACGGGAAATTACACCATATTTCACCGCCCGATTTTTCAAAATCAGTTTGCTGGCTGACCTTGCTCGTCAGGAATATCTACACACTGTCAACCATGACCCTCGGTGAAAACAAATACAAACTGTTTCCCCTTAATTTTGTGGACAACCGGACCGCAAGGCTGGTTTATAAGTATAGTCTCCTGGTGAATCAATACTCATTGAGCGAAGCAGCTTATAATTACTGGAAGCTTTTAAGCATCAACAGCACCGATGCAGGTGGATTATACGAAAGACAACCCCTGGCCGCCAAGGGGAACCTGCACAACCTCACCCATCCCGACCAGGTTGTCCTGGGTTTTTTCGGCGCATCATCCGTTAAGTCGAAACGAATTTTTGTAAGCAAAGTCCCTGACCTTGAGCTGGAATATTCATCACCTTGCGCAATCACCGGTCTTAGTCCCTACGGATTTAAAGATTACTCTCCCATGGATTACCCCATATACCTGGTAGGCGACCATAACGGCTGGCAGCCAGCCGTTCTTGGAAAATCATGTGTAGACTGCCTATCCCTATTTGGAACAAACGTTAAACCTGATTTTTGGCCCTATTGATTATGACTGAAAAGTATATTTCATCCTTTTGTATTCTGCTGCTCTTAATTTCAGGCATTCCGGGAAAAGCGCAAGACTCTCCGGTTATATACTCAGAAGAGCAACTGAGCCTGATAACGGACAGAACCCTTTTTGTAGCCGGCGAAAAAATACTGTTTTCAGCTTTCCTGTTTTATAACCAGAGACAGAAGCCGGATGAAGTAAGCAGGATACTTTATTGCGAACTGATTACCGCTGACGGGAGGCGGATTGTTGCCGGCAAGTACAGGCTGGATAACAATACCGGTTCGGCAGGTGTTGCCATTCCAACCGATGTTATCACGGGAATATACTACCTGAGAGCCTACACAAAATACATGCGGAACAACGGTCCCGCTTCCTACACATATGTTCAGCTCAAGATCATTAATCCTGTCAAACCTGAGTTGCTGAATGGAAAAACTGGCTATGAATCAGTGCCTGATACTTCTGTGAAACCAATACCTGATGAGTTAAGTGATTTTTTTCATGTAAGTACTAATAAGAAACAATACTCAACGCGCGAAAAAGTGAATATTCAGATTACAGCCAAATCAAATCTGCCGGGAAGGCTGGAGCACCTGGCTCTTTCTGTCGTTCCTGAAGGTTCATTTCAGGAACAAAGGTGGCTGAAACCTCTCACAAAGCAGGTTGAATACACGTTTCAATATTATCCTGAAACCCGCGGTGTTTCATTATCCGGGCGCTTGTCGGATAAACTTACCGACAAATCATTGCCTTCAACCCGGGTAAACCTTTCCATGATCGGTGAGAAAGACTTTATCGCTGTGCTTACTGATTCTGCAGGCGGATTCTACTTCTCGCTGCCTGGTATCACTGGCAACAGGGATCTGTTCCTGTGTGCCGAAAACAAGCCGGATGCGAAACCCGTGCTATTTGTAGATAATGACTTTTGCCCGGTTGAAATTAAGATCTCCGGCCCTGCATTCAGTTTATCGGAAACAGAAAACAGCGCTGCCATTAACCTGGCTATCAATGCACAGGTGAGTTCTCTGTACATGACCGACAGCACCCGGTTACTTAATTCAGAGGAAGTCCCGGAAAAACCGTTTTATGGAAAGCCTTCGGAAGTCTTGTTGATTGACAAATACGTTCAGCTTCCTACGCTTGAAGAATACTTTAGCGAACTGCCCGGGATCGTAAAAATCAGGAAAAGGGAGGGCAAACCGTTTTTCAAATTTCCGGAAGAGCAATCGGAAATGAGCATCTACGACCCGCTCATAATGATTGACTGGGTTGCGGTGGACGATATGGAAAAAATACTGGCGATCCCCCCCCAGTCGATCTTGCGTATTGAATTGGTGAATGCTCCTTTTGTGAAAGGCAATGTCACTTATGGAGGAATAGTAAGTATTATCTCCAGGCGGGGCGACTTTGCGGGAATTGACCTGCCAACATCCGGTGTTTTTCTCAACTATAATTTTTTGTGCCCAACCAGCAGTTTTGCGATTACGCAGGAATATGCTACCCGGATACCGGATGCACGAAACACGGTTTACTGGAACCCTGACCTTGTTCTGAAGGATGGAAGCAGCGACAATATTTTAATAACCACCCCCGATACACCCGGAAAGTATGAAGTTGTACTTCGTGGAATATCAGAAAATGAAGATGTTATCTCCTGGAAAACTACTTTTGAGGTAAAGTAAAAGCCCATTAACCAAGATTAGAACTGCAAGCAAAAGAGTTACATCTCTCTCGGGTTGGACATCATTCCAAAACGAATCCCCACGTAGAAGTTGTGAGAGCCTCCATACACATTATGAGTATTTGGTATCCTGTAACCCTTTTTATTTATATCCGTTAACCCGATGCCACCGTTGAATGAAAGAAACCACTTAATTTTTTCAGTATATTCATATGAAAATACATTGACATACTCGAAAGCGAGCATTACATCAAAGAGATTGAAGCGGTTGGTTATGTCTGTTTTACCAAGAATCATCATTTCCGGGTTTGGAGTTGCCCGCCCCCCCCTTTTTCTGTCGAAATCCTGTTGAGCAGATAGCAGGCACATCAATTGAGGCCCAACCGCTACCCAGCTTTTTTGGTTGTAACCACCAAGCTTGTACATACCCAATACCGGCAACTGAAGATAAGTCATGTTAACTTTGCGGACTGCATTTGCACCTGCCATTTCTCCTTTATAGTTTTGTCCTAAACTTCCAATTCCCAACCCTAATGAATAACCATATCTGCTCATAAAATACTTGTATGAAACTGCTCCTGAAAAACTGAATTTAATACTGTAATCCAGTTCCTGGTTACCATACATATTCTGGTTCAGGATCCAACTGCTTCTGTATCCAATATCTGCTGAAAGCCAGGAGGTATTGTTTCCTTGCCCCGACATCAACTGCGGATATGTAAGAAGTGTGACTAGAAAAACAGATATAAAAAGATTCTTCATTCTATTTTGTTTATCATCTATTAATATTCAAATACCCATAATGAAATATAATAAAAGCAGAATAATTTTGATACACTGTAGTTTCAGGTTGAGCGTTTGATAGTTAATAAAAATGTAAATACTTAATAACCAATTGTTTGCATAAATTTAAACAATTCTGATACTGTAAATTTAATACATTCTTAATAAATGACAATACTATTTAACAGGCTATATAATTGCATCATTTAAATGGGTAAGTCTTGTTAAAGACAAAAATAAATAACCCCTTCACAAAGCACTGCAGATAGTTTTTTTCTGCGATCTTAAATGCGATCCGTTTATCTTTGTTTCATTTTAACAGTTTGCCGAAAGCATCGACTTTCAATATATTAGGCACGAATATACGTGGAAAAAAGGAATCAAGAATAATCGCTTTCCAATTGGTTAATTTTCTGCCGGATGAGGAATTAATAATTTAAATGGATTCCTGAAGAAAACCGGAAAATGCAATCACAATCCCCGGGTGATAATAGAATACTTTGTAATTGCTATAAAAGCAAAAATGGACATTACTGATACGCGAAAAGCCGGTATCGTTTTGGATACAGGCACTGATTATTTTCGAAAGAAAGGAACAGGTGGATGGCGACGAAAGCGGGATGCGATGATCAGAATATTTTCGGGAAGTAATTTTCAATGGTCGCTTCTTCTGTCGAAGGTTTGCAGGCTTCTGACTTTTGTTTCCTACAAGAAAGGTTATTTGAAAATATAAACTATCTCCGTCAAATTATCGCAGTACTATTTTTCTTTCAGGTTGTACATTATCCCCACATGAATCCCAATGTATAAGTTATGAGAACCGCCATACACCATGTGAATATTAGGCATTCGGTAGTCCTTCCTGTTGATGTCGGTGAGACCAACAGCTCCATAAAATGAAAGCAGGGATCTGATTTTATCTGAAACCTGCAGTTCATATATATTTGATATATCAAAGGCTAACATAACGTCAACAGGGTTGAACCGCTTGATTACATCGGTGTTGCCCAGCATCATCATTTCAGGATTTGCGATCGACCTTCCGCCTGATAAACGGGTAAATGTCTGCTGTGCAGATAACAGGTACATAAATTGTGGCCCGAAACTGAGCCATTTATGTTGGGGGTAACCTCCCAGATCATACATACCCATGATCGGCAGCATCACATAGGTGAGGTTCACTTTGCGTGTTGCCTCCGCTCCTGCCATTTCTCCGGCATAATTTTCGCCCAGGTTCCCTATTCCCAATCCCAGCGAATAACCGTAGCCATGCAAATAGTATTTGTATGATGCCCCACCCGAAAAACAAAATTTGGGACTGTATTCGAGTTCCTGGTTTCCATAAGCATTCTGGTTCAGTATCCAGCTGCTGTTCAGTCCGAAACTGGCTGAAATCCAGGATGAATTTTCTCTTTGTGCAATTGAAAATAATGATCTTGTCAAGAGTAATACAAGAAAGGCACAAGTAATTATTTTTTTCATTTTCAGGTTATTTGCCATATATTAATGGTAAGTAAACCAAAATGTAATACCGAAAATCAATGAAATTATTCCCGTCTACCAGCTTTGTCACTCACAGATACAGGGTGTCTAAACATAACACAAAGAATATCAAGAATCTATGAAGACCTGAAGCTGAAGTTATGCTAAAATACAAAAGTATATCAGCCTGTTTTATATTGGCAAATTGAACTGAACTGTTTAATGATTCCCCCCTATAAGTGCATATTCAAAAGAATCTGCTTAAAATGTCCTATCATGAAACAGGTAAAAGGCAAAAGGCAAAAGGCAATGGATAGGCAGCAGGCAATGGGTAGGCAACGGATAGGCAACAGGGACCGGTTAATATTCGGTGTTCTCCCGCTCCTACAAAGCACCCAGCAAGACATTATAATTAATTTCAGATTTCTTAATGTGCGCGAAACAATACAGAAGCAGACAGTTACCAAATCCCGGTTATCAGGATTTTCAGGATGTGGAAAAGTTTTCCAAAATTGGAATAATTAAACTAAAAAAATCCTATATATTTGTTTTCAGCAATTGAACTGCAGACAGTCGTGATGTTTGGCAATATTGTCGTCCGGTACAAAACGCCTGATACAATTGTGAATGCTGCAAATAAGCATGATAAATATGCCATATTTCAGGGAAATTGTATATCCTGGACACACGAGTATAAAAGCAAAGAACCTGCTTGCAGGCTGCTATTTATTGCCTGATAAAACATACAGCTGTGCCGGTTTCTGGATACCAAAAACTGAAGGCATGTTGTTTAAATTAACCATTTTATCCGTTTTGTTTATTGGTTAGTCACTGACCAAACCATACTGCATGAGCCTATCAGCTAATTACATTTTTTTAACATTGGAATCTTATTATCATTTTCCTGGTTTTGCAAGACTGATCAGGCCATATGCAGCAACAGAATGATTACCTTTTGCCCGTTTAAGAATTAATAGTAATTAACATAGTCCTACTCATTAACTTTATGAACCAATTCTATACTAATTTGCCGGCTCAATATACCTTATCAGCAGCCGTGGATTCTTCATTCAGGAATACAGGTATAAAACGATACATGAGGATTGTGCAATGGTCTGGTAAAATGATTGCACTATTAATGCTGTTCATGTTAACAACTTATCATACACAGGCAGCCAATCGCTTTTCGGTTGCTACCGGCAACTGGAGTGCAACCAGTACCTGGTCAGCAACTTCAGGAGGTGCAGCCGGGGCAAGTGTTCCTGTGGCTGGTGATGTAGTAACTATTGAGGGTGGCGACAATGTAACGGTTAATATTAATAATGCAGAATGCGCGAGTGTTCAAATTGGAAGTCCAACTGGTGGAGGTGGTGCGGGTACTCTGACATTTGCATTAAATTCTCAATTGATAGTATCCGGAACAGTTACCCTGGGAAATTCAGGTTCTACTACCCGTTTTGGAACTATTACTATGACAGCTGGCGGTAATCTGATTTGTGCCAGCATGACTTCAAACAGTACTACTGATGTATTCACTGAAGGAACCGGAACAGTGCAGTTCACGGGGACATTTAATCTGAGTCAAACTGACGCAGGAGCTCAACTAGCTAGTTTCAACAACCTTGTAATCAATGGTGGTACAGTAACTCTTGCAAATACAGTTGTCATTTTAGGAAATTTAACTATTACATCCGGAATACTAGATTTAAGCACTTTTACATGTAACAGATCTTCTGCTGGTGGGACTCTTACTGTTGCAGGGACATTGAAACTAGGCAGCAATGCTGGCGGACAAACAGGAAGTAATTACCCAACCAATTTTACTACAAATTCACTAACTGGTGGTACTGTTGACTATGATAGAGCGGGCACTCAGACAGTCTATGGATCTGTAAATTACGATAATCTGACACTTTCTGGAACCAATACAAAAACATTAACTACAGGAATGACCTCAATTTCAGGCAACCTTACTATAAGTGGAAGCGCTACAACTAATACGGTTGTTGGATTAACTATTGCAGGCCAATTAAATATTGGTGACGGTACATCCTTCACAGCTGCAGCGTTTGCGTTAGCTGTAACAGGTCAAACTACAGTTGGTGGTGGCACGAGTGGTACTCTAACCATCAGTTCAGCAATCGGAACCAAGGCTTTTAACGGTGATGTTACTGTGAATGCAGGCGCTATCTGGAATAATACAGCCGGAAACGCACCACTTACCTTACCAGGGAGTATTTCAAACGCCGGCACTTTTAATGCCGGATCAGGTATTTATACTTTAAGTGGCTCGGTGAAAACGATCAGCGGCACATTTTCCATTCCCAGTGTTACCATTAGCGGGTCATATACAAATAACGGGACACTTAGTTTAGCAACAGCGCTTGCCGGTGGCGGAAGTTTAACCAATGGTCCAACCGGTATCCTGAATATTGATTTTTCAAGTGCACCCAGCATCACAACACTGATTGCATCTACCCCGGGCAATGTTGTAGATTATGGATATGCAGGTGTACAGACGGTTAAACCAATACCTTATCATCATTTAACACTCTCCGGCAGCGGTGTAAAAACGCTTACTTCTGTTAATACCATCAACGGAGATTTTACATTATCCGGATCTGTCACAGCTACTCCTGCTTCTGCTCTTGCGGTAGCCGGGACTACATCAATCGGGGGGACAAGTATCTTAACACTGGGTGCAACCGAAATATTATCAAACACAGGCGCTGTCACTTTAAACGGAGGTACCTTCAGAACAGGTACAACTACAGGATATAGTGAAATCATGGGAACACTCAGCTTAAATGCCACTTCGACAATTGCTTTAGGAACAGGCACCCATACTATCACATTTGCAGCGAGTGACGCAGTTGCCTGGTCCGGGGCAACAACCCTCACTATTAGAGGTTGGGCTGGAAGCTGGAATGGCACTACCGGAACATCCGGTAAAATATTCGTCGGATCAACTTCGGGTGGTTTGACTACCGGACAGTTGTCACAGATTCAGTTCTTTAACGGGACTAATAATATTCCTGCCGTTATTATTTCAACCGGCGAAATAGTTCCTTCAACAGTACCTCCTTCAAATTTAAGTTATCCATCGCCTAACGCATTCATTACCGGTATCGCAATTACACCCTTAAATCCCACCGTTACAGGGGTTGTAACCAGTTATGGGGTCGTTCCCTCATTACCTGCCGGATTAAACCTGAATATCTCAACAGGAGTAATTAACGGCACACCAACTGCAATAACTGCTTCAGCCACCTATACAGTAACTGCAACCAATGTCGGAGGAAGTACTACGTTCGGAGTCGTGATAAGTGTTGGAAATGCACGTTACGCTGTTGCCAGCGCAGCATGGAATGCGACTTCAACCTGGTCAGCAAGTTCAGGCGGCGCTGCAGGAGCCTCGGTGCCTGTAGCAGGAGATATTGTCTATATTGGTGAAGCTGCTGTTGCCAGAGCTGTGACCATTCCTGCCGGTTATGCTGCTTCCTGCAGCTCCATTACACTGGGGAACACAGGTAATGCAATGGCCCATTCAATTACATTATCAGCAAATACAAGTTCGCTGTCGGTAAGCGGGAATATCACAGTTAATGCTCCAAGTGCCAACGCAGTCAGGGAAATATTGGTGAACCAGGGAATAATGACCATTAACGGAAATCTTTACCTGAGCGCCGGCGCAAGCGGGAATCAAGCTGGCAGAATTAACAGGGTTACTATTACTAGTGGAACGGCAAATGTTAATGGGAATTTGGTTTACAATACTAACAATTATGCAGGTGTTAATGTTGCACAAAACCAGGTCGTTATGGGTGCCAGTTCTGCTTTTAATCTGGCCGGCAACTTCACGATCAATGTTAGCGGCACTCTCACTCCCGGAGCAAACAGCACATTCAATTTCAACGGAATTACAACCGGTCAAACAATACCCGTCGGGGTAAGCGGTGTTATTTATAATAATCTCACAATTAACAATACCTTTACAAGTGGAGCTATACTAAGTGCCGCGATAAGTGCGACCAATGTTACCGGAAATCTCAGGGTTCTGACCGGATTATTGAATAATGGAGGATTCGCTATTGCAGGCAATGCTGCCAAAACTTTTGAAGTTGCCAACGGCGCCACATTAGTACTTACGGGTACGAGTTCCATGCCTACAGGATTCGGAACAAATACCATTGGGAATTCCAGTGATATTAATTATGCCGGCGCTGGCCAAAATGTTATAGCCAGGACTTACGGTTACCTGAACTTCTCAGGAACCGGAACAAAGACTGCAACTGGAGCAATTACGGTGAACAGCACTACTACTTTAAACGGGATTACTTTTGCTACCGGCGCCACAACAGGTTATTCGTCAAATCTGGGTGTACTTTCGATGACTTCAAGTTCAACCATTGCGTTGGGTACAGGAGTGCATACGCTAACTTTAGCAAACAGCAGTTCTGCGTCTTGGGCCGGAACATTGAACATCACAGGCTGGGGTACGGGGGCTGTAGGTATCATCCAGGTAGGGGTTGGCGGTTTATCATCAGCCCAACTCAGCCAGGTTGTTTTTGCCGGTTATTCGGCAGGAGCAAAGATTACTTCTTCCGGACAATTAATTCCGATTGGCAACTGGCAGGCTCAATTTATAAGTATGAATACGGGATCATCAACCTGGTGTTCAGGCGAAACGAGGACAGTTACCGTTACCGTTAAAAATGTTGGTTTATCTACCTGGACAAACACGGGTCCTGATATTAATATTGGTGTAAAATGGAGTGCCGAAGCTGACTATCTCGTCCGGACCAATGCAAACAACCTTGCCCCGGGCGCAACCCAAACCTATTCCTTAACAGTTACCGCACCATCAACATCCGCTACTAACACTCTTACTTTTGATGTGGTGAATGAAATGGTTTGCTGGTTCGCTAATAACGGTACCTGTGGGCCGGGCAATACTGTTTTTACTTCACCCACTCTTACGGTAAATCTGCCACCTGTAGCCACCAGCGCTTCAAATCAAACAACAAACAGCTTTTCGGCAAACTGGACTGCTGCTTCAGGTGCCGATGGTTACCGGCTGGATGTTTCAACTGATAACTTTACAACCTATGTTTCCGGTTACCAGGATAAAGACGTTTTAAATGTATTAACCTTCCCTGTGAGCGGTTTGACTGCCGGAATTACTTATTACTACAGGTTAAGGGCATATTATGCCAGTTCGGGCTGCACTACTGACAATTCAAATACTATTAGTGTTATTACACAAGTTCAGGCAACAGGGGATTATCGATCAGCCGGAACAGGTACCTGGGCGACGCCTGCAACATGGGAAAGATACAATGGCACCACCTGGGTTGCTGCAGCAACCGCACCTACAGCAACAACCGCCGGTATTATAAACATACAAAGCGGACATAATGTTACCGTTGCCGCTAACACAAACGGAGATCAAATGACCATTAATGGGACACTTACTATAAATGCAGGTATTACTTTTACTGTTGCCAACGGACCAGGAACTGACCTGACAGTTAACGGAACAGTATTAAATGCCGGAACGATGACCATGACCGGGACCGCTGTATTTAATTCAGGAAGTTTCTATAAACATAATTTCACTACTTCTCCTGGCACAATACCAAATGCGGCCTGGAATACAGGTTCTACCTGCGAGATTGTCGGAAATACTAACAATACCGCGGCGCCTGGCGGCCTGGGACAGACTTTTTATAATTTCAGATGGAATTGTGCTTCTCAATCAGTTGCTTTGAATTTAGGCGGTGGTTTGAGAACTATAAACGGGGACTTTAGCGTTACGTCGACCGGCGGCCTCAACCAACTCATTCTTACCAATACCTCAGCCCTTACCATGTCAGTTGGCGGTGATTTTAAGATGGGAATAGGTAACCTTGATTTTAGTAATGCTGCAGCAGCAACAAAGGTTCTGAATATAGGGGGTAACTATATACAAAACATTGGCTCCTTTACTAACTCCAACAGTAACGTACTTACAATTAACTTTACCGGATCCGGCAAATCCTTTACGCAATCATCAGGTGCTTTAACGAGTACTTACATGAACTGGAATGTCAATAATGGGGCATCAATTACATTAAACGACGACCTGCTGGTGGCAGCAGGCCGAACATGCACTGTTAACGGCACATTAGATTGTGGAATTTTATCAGCGGTTACCGGAGCAGGCAGTTTTATCCTGAGCAGCGGAGCAACTCTTATTATCGGTTCTAACGCTGGTATTTCAGCCCCTGGTACCGCTACAGGAAATGTGCTGGTTACCACAGCAAGAACATATAGTACAGGTAGTAATTACCATTATAATAATTCCGGCGCCCAGGCTACCGGCAGTGGATTACCTTCAGCTGTCAATAATTTGACTGTAAACGGCTCAAACCCTTTAACACTAACAAATTCAACGAGCCCCGTTTCACCTTTCACCATACAGAATCTGACCATCCAGAGTGGCAAATTTGAAATCGGAGCTTTACAACAGCTTACGGTTTCAGGTACAACCAGCCTGTCCGGAACGGAATGCCTTGTGTTAAAATCCAATTCATCAGGAACTGCATCATTTGTTAACAATGGTATTTCAGGGTCGGGTACCGCCAAAGTTGAGCGATACGTAGCTGCTGCCAACTGGGCTACCTGGAATGATGGCTGGCATTTCCTTTCCTCACCGGTTTCGTCCCAGCCCATCAGCGCATTTACAACATCAGGTTCCGGAAATGATTACGATTTTTATGCCTGGTGGGAACCACTTAATCTCTGGGTTAATTATAAGAATACTACGGTTATACCAACATTTAGTACAGCAAACGGCGGTACCAACTTTGTGGTTGGGAAAGGTTACCTGGTTGCTTATGAACAATCCTCAACCAAGGCATTCAGCGGTACATTGAATTACAGCAGTGTGAATCCGACAGGACTCACCAATAACAGCACCACCGCCAATCACTCCTGGAATCTACTCGGTAATCCTTTCCCTGCTTCCTTAACCTGGGATGCAAGCTGGACAAAAACGAATATAGGCGCTAATTGTCAGATATGGAATGAAGCTCTGAAAGATTATTCTATTATAACTCCAGGCAACATTATACCTGCATTAAATGGCTTTATGGTTGAAGCTACCGCTGCATCAGGAATTTCAATCACTATTCCTTCCGGTAAACAGACACATAGTTCTACCGCATGGTATAAGAGTTCCAAATCCTTCAACCAGTTAAAATTAACTGTAATGGCCGCTGACAGCTCCTCAGGGAAAGAAACCTTTTTCCAGCTTAATCCTTTGTCAACAGCGCTCTTTGATCCTGAATTCGACGGACATTTTCTTCATGGATATGGCCCGATATTTTATTCTTTAGCAGGCATTGATACTCTTTCAGTAAACACTGTTCCTGCCATTACCGACTCCCTGGAAATCCCCCTGGTATTTCAGAAGAACGAAGGAAGTGAATATGTGATCAAGGCAACCGGTGTTGAAAGTTTTGAAAGGCCCATTTATCTGAACGACCTGAAGCTTGGAACAACCCGGAACCTTGGCGCCAACCCCGTATATGCTTTCT
>JANXXZ010000436.1 GCA_025350385.1 Bacteroidales bacterium | reverse complement strand
CTTGAAACTGCTGCTTAATCTCGGCTTTTGTTTTCATGAGGCAAATATAATCATTTTGCTGATATAATTAGAACTTAGCCAATATTTTCTATAGATTACTTAACTTCGGAGTCCCTCTCATCTGAATAAAATCCATACCATTTCGCTATGGTTTCAATTCCTTTATAAAAGCATTCAAGATGGTAATTTTCATTAGGTGAATGCGCTGCATCTGTATCCAAACCAAATCCCATCAATAGACTTTTAATCCCAAGTACTTGTTCAAATGTACTGATGATTGGGATACTGCCACCACTGCGCACAGGGATAGGTATTCTGCCAAAAACAGATTCGTATGCCTTGCTGGCTGCACGATAAGCAGGATTATCAGTAGGTGATACGTAAGGATTCCCCCCATGATGTGCAATAACTTTTACTTTTACGGTTGGTGGCGCTATGTTCTTAATATGGCGGGTAAATAATTCTGAAATGATATCAGGATGCTGGTTCGGAACCAAGCGCATACTGATTTTAGCGGATGCCTTGGATGGCAGAACTGTTTTAGAGCCTTCACCCGTATAACCACCCCAGATTCCATTCACATCAAGGGTTGGGCGAATGCCTGTACGTTCGTTAACTGTGTATCCCTTTTCCCCCCATATTTCATCAATATTGATTTTATGTTTGAATTCATCCAGACTAAAAGGGGCACGAGCCATGTCGGAACGTTCTTTAGCTGATATATCCAGTACATCATCATAAAATCCGGGAATGGTGATATGGTTGTTTTCGTCATGCAGTGAGGCAATTATTTTCGCCAGGATATTGGCCGGGTTTGCTACCGCGCCTCCATATAAGCCCGAGTGTAGGTCCTTGTCAGGTCCTGTAACTTCAACTTCCATATATGCCAGACCTCTTAAGCCAACAGTAATACTCGGAATATCATGAGCAATCATACTGGTATCGCTTACCAGGATGATATCTGCGGCAAGCATTTCTTTGTTTTCCCGACACCAAACTCCTAAAGCAGGTGAACCCATTTCTTCTTCGCCTTCAATCATAAACTTCACATTGCAGGGAAGATTTTTTTGTTGTAACATTAATTCAAATGCTTTTACCTGCATAAAGAGTTGTCCTTTATCATCTGCAGAACCACGGGCATAAATCTTTCCATCTTTAATAACTGGTTCAAAAGGAGGCGCATCCCAAAGATTAACAGGATCTACCGGCATTACATCATAATGGCCATAAATCAGCACCGTTGGTTTAGTCGGATCAATTGTTTTTTGCCCGAACACAACAGGATGCCCGGTTGTTGTAAATACATCGGCACTATCGGCGCCGGCTTTATGCAACTGCCTGACAAGGTATCTTGCAGCTTTCACCATGTCGTCTTTGTGTTCGCCAACTGAACTTATTGATGGTATGCGAATAAGTCCGAAAAGTTCTTCAAGAAATCGTTCCTTATGAGTTTCAATATAGGTTTTGATGGGGTCCATAATCGTTTAATAAACAGAGGTTAATGAAGATGAAATGCAATGAACATCAATTAAACCCACACTATTGCCTGGATTTCTTAAGGATTGCTCCACGTAATGGTTTAAGAAGTATTGATTTACCCGAAACAGGGGAGTTGTCCAGAAGATTTACGTATTTACCTTCGGGGATTGTAAAAGTGTGTTCAACAGTATCGGCATTCAACAGTATATAAATCTCATCCTGCTTGTCAAACCGTTTGTACGAAAGCATTTTACCATCAGTCAGAAAAAAGCGGATATCGCCTGAATTCAGAACCGGGTTCTCTTTTCGGATCTTAATCAGTTTCTTATAGAAGTCGAATTGATCCTGGCTGAATCCAACGGCATCGGTATAAACTGCTTTCCCTTTTGCATCGAACCGGGATTCAGGCTCAAACTTCATTTCTTTCCACCAAAGTGGTTTCCGGCAATCCGGATCGTCATTTCCCCACATTCCCATCTCCTCGCCATTCCATATCTGAGGTGCACCTATGTTAGTAAACTGATGCATCAAATATAGTTTTACCCTATCGTAGGTTTGAGTAGCAGGTCTCCCGGTTCTATAAGTTGAATCATCTCCCGGTTTTGCCTGGTACTTGTATTTCCCGGGATTATCAAAACAGGTTAATAATCTAGGGGAATCATGAGTGGAAGCCACATTCATCATTGAATATCGGAACGGTTTCTCCAGTCTTTCCCATTGATATTGCAGGCTATCTTTCAACTGCCGGGCATTTATACTGTAGGTACTTTTAGAAAAGAAATATTTAGCCGGACGATACCCCTGGTAAAACATTACGGCATCGAAAACATCGCCATTCATATAAGGGACAGGATTCATGAAACGGTTGGGAAAGTTTTCCCACCAAATCTCACCCACAAGATAAGCATCGGGTTTAATGTTTTTTACAAAGCTGCTGTAATCTCTCCAGAACTTCATCCCGATATGATCGGCCACATCGAGGCGAAACCCGTCTATTCCTTTTGTAGTATCTCCATCGGGGGCCAGCCAGCGACGGGTTACATCAAAAATGTGTTTCTTAAAACCTGCATTAATATCTCCTTCATAGGGATGGCCGATCCTGCGTTCGGTTGTGATATTAACTTTCTTTATTTCAGGGAGACTCATAATTTCTAGCCAGCCCCTGTATTTGAATTCACTAGCAGTTCTGCTTGGATCATCGAAAGATACAATGTTATACCAGTCTTTGTATGGAGAATTCTGCTGGTTCTTAACAATATCTTTCCAGGCCCAAAATTCAACACCGGTATGATTCCAGGAATAATCCACAATTATGCGCATGTGGCGTTTATGAACTTCGTCAACAAGTTTGAGGAACATTTTATCGGCGGATGTCCATTTCCATGTTTTGGGATCGGCGGGGTTTTCGGAAGCAATGATCTTATTATCTCCTTCAGGATCGGGACCGAAATTTACATCGATATGATGATAATTCCGTGCATCGTATTTATGGAGAGAAGGAGCATCGTTAACAGGGTTAAGATAGATGGCGGTAATGCCGAGATCGTTCAGATAATCGAGCTTGTTAATGACTCCCTGAAGGTCGCCACCATAACGGCGAAGTTGTAAGGTCTGATCAAGGGTTCCACCAGTTTTTTTTGCCCAATCTTCTTGCTTATACCAGTTATTGGTCCAGGGGGTAATTGCCCAGTCGGACGGAACCTTGTGAAAATCAGATGCTGTTTTGATATTTTCAGGTTTCGGATCATTGGAGGGATCACCATTGCAGAACCTCTCTACAAATATCTGATACCAGATCACACTTTTCGACCATTCAGGTGGTGCATAATAATGGGATGGCTTTTTCTGGGCATTTGTATTCATGGTAATGCATAATGAAATCAAAAGAATGAAGGTGATTTTTTGCATACTACGCTGCTTTGTCGGACAAATGTAAGAAATGAGCGTTATCGGTTGGGTTAATTTAACAAACTATATTTATATAAACGCTTAACCTAAATTAAAAAGCAGCCGGTTTTACTGGCGAGATCAGCAAAACCGGCTACTTTTTACTATAATTCTCATCTATAAATTTCAGCATAATGAATAATTGGCAAAGCCCTCATCATATTGAAAATCGTTTTACCGCCCTAAAGGTCGGGGCAATTTATCGGGGCAATTTATCCCGTTTTAGAATACTGATAGTTGACAGGTTATTCAGGTATGTTGTACTTTTTGCAGACTTCGATGTAGGACATTTTCCTTAGTTGTTCAGCAGATGAATTATTTGCTGTCGATTTAAAGAAATGACTGGCAGGAACGAGTATGAACCGGAATGAATACCCATTAGTTCCAGGCTTTGTCAACGCATCGGATGTGAATTCAATCAAACCATAGTCAGGAATAAGGAAATCCCAGTTAGCACCAATAGCCCAGCAAGGCAAAGGCCTGACTGCAGCTGAATATATATCGCCCGGTAAAGAAGCATAAGCGAGAATAACTCCGTTTTCAACGATGTCCTGGTTAATATTAGAATTGCTGACTTGAAAATACCAATCACTGGTCTGGCCATTCCAGTCGGCAAGATGGTACCAGGGAGATGATTTAACATTAGCATTGCCATCGATACCATTTGTGCCATCCCGGCCAGCAGGACCTTCTTTTACGCAACCTGTCCAGAATAATAGGGTTGAGATAACCAATAGGGTTGAAATACCTGTGATTGTTTTCATTGTGAAAGTGGATTTAATGAATATGGGGTTGATTTCATTCTTTGTTAACTCCCTAACAGTTCAATTATTATGCCATTTAGAGGGAAAGGGCTTGAGAACGGGTTAAATTTAAACGAAAAAATGGGTTATCTGAGCGGTGGCACGCGTCAAAGACTCGCGCCAGCAGGGGAAACGGGGTATCATCTTTCGACATACTGACCTCATACCCGGCACCGGAGACCTTCCGTAGTGCACCGGAGATGTATTTGGGTACGCTGGAGACATCACAGGATACGCTGGAGACCTTTCAAAGTGTGCTGGAGACATCTAAGGATGCGCTGGAGACTTCTCAGAGTGCGCTGGAGGTATCATTAAGTGTGCTAGAGACGTCTCAGTGCACTGAAGAGACATTATATCAGATGCCAGAGAAATCATACTGAAAAATAAGGAAGGTTTTCCAGCAGATTTACGCAGAGTTTCACGCAGATTTTTGAGAAGGGGAATTGTTCAAAAAACTGTTAATAAAATCATCGATCCAGGAAGCTAAAACTATTGCCCTTAGGTAGTTATAATTTATAACTTTACCAGAGAAATGGAAACCTATATACTTTATTAAACATCTTTATTCATAGTGCCTCTTATGCACTGATTACCAAAATTTAAACTCTTCTGATCTACTTGTATTCCTGTTAATAGTATTCTACATCAGATAATGAACCTACATCGGTTTGAGAATTGACAGACCAGAAAACGAAATTGAATCTTCAGAACTCAATCTTAAATGGCTGGTTAAGCTGGCTTTTGACCTATCCTGAATCCTGGCAGTATTCAACTGCAGTTTTAATAATCAATGGAATGTTTA
>JANXXZ010000414.1 GCA_025350385.1 Bacteroidales bacterium | reverse complement strand
CAAACCATGTTTTTGTTGAATCCGACCTGAATCATAAAACAGCTTATCAGCTTTATGATCTCACAGGGAAATTAATTAAATCCGGGTATTTGCTTCCCGGCAAAAACACCCTGAATATTTCCGGATTACAAAATGGTATTTATATCCTGAAGAGTGATATGCACATTACCCGGATCGTGAAAATCACGTAGCCGGAGTTTTTTCTTATTTATTAATTTGTTGATTATGAGAACGTTCACACTAGTTGTCACTGTATTTTTCAGGCTTGCCCTGAAAGGTTTTTCCCAGAACAATCCTCCTGTCGCTGTTAATGATACGGTAACCGGGATTATCGGGTTTCCTGTTTATATTACTTCAGCTACTTTGTTAAAGAATGACTATGATCCGGATGGTGACTCAATATACGTGAATGGACCTGGTTACCTCTTTTCGAAAGTGAATGATACCACATGGAAGCTCCTCCTGGACGAACCACAAATGATCGATAATTATGACACAATTAAAAAAATCCATTACTTCATCAAAGATGAACATGGTGCATTGGCAATGGCATATGTTGTTGTTGTATTAAGAGCCGTTGCTAAATATGAATTCCTGGATGTCAATAATATGAAAGCATTGATAAGTCCTTTTGGAAATCATTTCTGGGATGGCGATAGTTCCCGGTTTGAAGTCCCTAAGGGCTCAGGGAAACATGCACTTTTCAGCCACACTGTCTGGGTTGCGGGATTGGAAGATACTTCCAGTCTGCATGTTGCTGCTGAAAGATACAGGCAGACAGGTACTGATTTCTATACCGGGCCTGTTTCTACTCTTTATGATACCAGTTACATGTTGAAATGGAACAGGCTCTGGAAACTGGATAAAGAACAGATCCGACATCATATCAACAACTGGTCAAAACCGGGATATTTACCCATCGATGCAATAGCCAACTGGCCTGCCCACGGCGATGTGACCCTGGGACAATCGGCTGATATAGCCCCATATTTTGATGCCAACCTTGATGGAGAGTACACCCCTATGGCTGGCGACTATCCCATGATCCGTGGCGACCAGGCTGTTTTTTTTATTCTGAATGATTTACGTTCTCTTCACACCGAATCGAACGGGCTTCAATTAGGCATTGAGATTCATGGGATGGCTTACGCGTACGACCGTCCCGATGATTCCACGCTGAATAATACCTTATTCATGCATTATGACGTGATTAACCGTTCAACAATGGACTATAACGATGCCTATGTAGGCTTTTTCAATGGTTTTAAATTGGGGTATGACGGCGATGATTACCTCGGTTGCGATGTTACCAATGGAATGGTTTATTCATACAACGGGGATTCAATCGATGGAAGCGGACAAACTGAAGCCTATGGAGTGCATCCTCCTGCTATTGGGATGAAGGTGATAGGCGGACCGCTTTTTCAACCGGATGGGCTAGACAATCCTGCCAACAACTGCGATGAAGGAATCAACGGCCTCAATTTTGGTGACGGGATTGCCGACAATGAGCGGATGGGATTGAGTTATTTCATGATGGGATGGCCAACCAATGAGATGAGCCTCATTGCCCCCTCTTACTATAATATAATGAAGGGTTATTATGACGGGACTGAGAGAATGGAATTTGGTGATATGCTCCGCCCGAATCTCTGGTTTGGAAATACCTGCGGAGGAGGAGCCGGGCCTGAATGCCGCTACCTGTATCCTGGGAACAGCGATACCCTGTGTAATTATGGCACGGCCGGTGTGATTCCAAATGGCGGATTTAATCAGAACGGATATTTCTGGACAGAGAAAACTGTTGATGATGTACCGGGATGGCGGCAGGGAGTCAGCTCAGTAGGCCCGTTCCATTTAAATGCCGGGCAGTCAGTTCCGCTTGATTATTGCTATACCTGGGCACGCGACTATGCAGGCGATAATATTTCATCTGTTAAATTACTCCGACAGAGAGTAAGTGGTCTTAAATCGTTTCTCAGCAACCTGATTACTCTACCAGTGAC
>JANXXZ010000410.1 GCA_025350385.1 Bacteroidales bacterium | reverse complement strand
CCCCCCGGCAGAGCTCGCCTCCGCTTCATCTGACCAGACTAAGTTAAGTGAACATAACCAAAAGATGAAATTGAATTACAAACAATTAAAGTAGAAGTTTGGTCTTTTCTGTCAACCAAAATCATGAAAGGACAAAGGACTAAGAGAAAAGACAAAAGACAAAAGGCAAAAGACAAAAGGACTAAGAGAAAGGATAAAAGGAAAAAGACAAAAGAAGGATGTTCTAAGACAAAAGAAATCTGTGCATCTGTGGCTTTATCAATCTGGATTCCCAAATCAAAAATCCCAACCAAATCCTTTCGTGTTCAACTGAAATTATGCAAATATCCGGTTGATACAGCTTTCGGGATTCCCCGGGAGCAAAAAGTTTCAAACCTGACCATTTACTTATTTTTGCCTGGAATGAAATTTATTACGCAAATTGCGTTACGCATTTTGCGTAATAATAGAATCTGAATTTTAAAAAACGAAAATACTCCCTGACCGATATCTCCCTCAAAAGAAGGCTAAAAGGCATTGATCGGCAAAAGAATATTTTGAATACCTATGATTGCTGCAGAATAGCCTGCATGCCGATTTTCAAAAGTTTTCACAGTTAAGTATTGAGTTGAATCTATTTAAACATAATGAACCGATGAATGGTTACTGCAATAATACGTGAATTACCTGCCAGTATACACTTTTAGCTTATCTTGCAGCTTTCAAAATTCAGCATCAGGATGTGGGAAAAACGGTGGTTTCAGTTCAGCATTTTAATGATCCTGGCCTTTGTATGGGGCAGTTCATTTATCTTAATGAAGATCGGGCTGAAGAGTTTCAGCAGTGAACAGGCGGCTGCCTTACGTATCTTCCTGGCTTCGCTGGCCTTGTTGCCAGTATCGTTGAGACAACTCAAAAATCTGCAAAGGAAAGATTTAAAGAGTTTATTGATCGCCGGATTTATAGGCAGTTTTTTTCCAGCCTTCCTTTTTATGAAAGCTGAAACTCGCATCGACAGTTCGCTGGCCGGGATGCTTAACTCCCTCACCCCGGTGTTTACATTGATTGTAGGACTGCTTTTTCACCGAACCGCATTCAGGTGGTTACAGGCGGTTGGTTTATCGCTGGGATTGGCCGGCGCCACAGGTTTGATCCTGGCAGGCGACGGGCTCCACCTGGGAGCAATAAACAGTTATGCATTTTATATCGTGCTGGCAACCTGTTTTTATGCCATCAGCATGAACCAGATCAAGGCAAAACTGCCGCACCTCTCGGGTGTCCAGGTTACTTCTCTGTCGTTCCTGTTCATTGGCCCGGTGGCACTCATCTACCTGTTGACTACTAATTTCACCCCGGTCCTGGCCGATCCGGCCTGGCCGGTCCACCTGCTGGCCCTGGCCACCCTGGGCATTGTCGGCACAGCCCTCGCCATGCTGCTGATGAACAGCCTGATAAGGTATTCATCAGCTGTCGCCGCTTCTTCGGTTACTTATATCATTCCCATCTTTGCTATCATGTGGGGTGTGATGGATGGCGAAAAAGTGACAGTGCTTCACCTCATGTGCATGGGTCTTATCCTGACGGGCGTTTACCTGATCAACCGGAAAAGAAAAAAACAGTTACAAGGCACATAGTGCCAAGTCAAAGGTAAAAATACAAAGGTCAAAGATGGTGTAAATCATGCCGTTATCGGGTATATTCGTGACAAAGTAGCTTCGACATTACACCAGTGTTAATTCAAAGGTAAAAATGCAAAATGCAAAGGTCAAATCAGTTGGAATCCGGACGATTCCATCAATCTAAATTTTTTTTTGGCTCTGAAACGGCCATAGAAGCATATGCCTTATGATTTATGCCGGTATTTCATGATATGCGGATTAGTCGGCATTCATGTTCCGGAATTGCAAGCTACTTTTGTCCCAGTTTTTCCCAAATCTCACTCAGACGCTCTTCACCCTTATTATAATCCGCTTTTGAATCTTTCTCATAGATCTCACGGAAGGGTAAAATATTGATTTTGCCGGAATCGGGGTAATCAGCAATATCAATTCCGACCGTTGAACGGATGTCAAGGTAAATGCAGGGTTTATTACCGTGATTGTAAAACTGGTGAGCTCCCGAATCGCCGATCTCACAGAAAACAAGCTCTCCCTTGTTAACAATTTTCAAACCTTCGGCCGAACGTAAAGTTAGGGAGCCCGAAAGAATCATCATCAGTTCCTCCGAGTTCCGGTGGGAATGGTAGGGAAACGAATACATTCCCGGGTCAAGCTGCCGTATGTCGAATGAAAAATGAGTTGATTTACAAATGCTCCCTAATCGGGGAATGAGCGTTTTCAATTTGAAATCGGTTAAGGCATTCGGGTCTGACTTAAATTCCAAGGTGTCTGGCTTAATTATGGACGGCATGGCTTCTGGTTTTTGATCCTGTTAAAACTATTGAGTTTATTGATGCTTAGAAGTGAATTTCCTAGTAACCATAGAGTAACGGAGTACATGCAGCAACACGGAATCATGTTTTGTATAACCACTTCCTGCTCTATGCAAATATAAGGAATCAATATTTTCCCTGGAAAATACATGACAACTGAAGAGGCTGATATCAAAGCGGCTGATTTATCATGGGTTTTCAGTTCCCGATACAATACACCTCCGTTTCCCGGTAGCGCGAAGCAATGGCAATGTGGGTTCCGCCTGAATGCCGATCGAAAAGATCCTTCACCAGTTGCGGATGGTTGTTCTGCTCCGAGAGATGCGACAGCAGCAGGTGAGTCATTAGAGGATGCTTGTGTGTGCTAAAAAGTTCCAGCGCCTGTTGGTTTGACAGATGACCATCATCGCTTTTTATCCGGTTTTTCAGGAACAGCGGGTAGTTGCCTTCATCCAGCATGGTTTCATCATAGTTTGCCTCCAGGAAAGCCGCATGGCATTGGCTAAAGTGCTGCACAACATGTTCGCAGGCAGAACCGATATCGGTAAGGACGCCAATCGTTACCCCGTTCCCGCTTACTGTAAAACTATGAGGTTCCGAAGCATCATGCCTTTTGGGGAATGCATTCACACTGAGGTAGCCGAAATGGATAGGAATATTGGCAGCGAAAGGCTTTATGATTCCTGAATCAAGCTTTAGCCGGCTGTTCCCGTGGGTTGATGCCGTAATGAATACAGGCAGTCGGTATTTCCTGGCAATTACCTCCACTCCCCGCGTATGGTCGGTATGTTCATGGGAAATAAATATGGCCCGGATGTTTTGCATAGACAATCCCAGACGGTGCATCCGCTCTTCCGTTTGCCGGCAGGAAATGCCTGCGTCAATAAGCACTGCTTCCTGCTCATTGCCAATATAATAACAATTGCCGTTGCTTCCGGAATTCAGGGAGGCGATGAAGAGGGGCATAATGATGCAAAGGAACTGAAAATAGGGGGAAGTGTCACAAATTAGCTGATAATAAAAGGCGAGGAGCGAGG
>JANXXZ010000400.1 GCA_025350385.1 Bacteroidales bacterium | reverse complement strand
TGAAAGTGAAACAATCTCTCAAGTAACTATCGAAAAACCTAAGGTTGCTCAAATAAGTACAGAGAGGAAAGTTTTGTTGATCATACTTGCCTTCGTTTCTTTGTCGATCTCTGGATCAACATTCTACTATTTTGTAATTGCCATGCCTAGAAATAATAATGAAAGGCTGAAAATTGAAAAACAAAAATTTGATAATGAAATTCAAGAGAAAAAAACTCAAGAATTACTCAATTCACAAAATGAAAATATTTTAAGAGATTGTTTAGACGAAGCTGATAGAAAATATTGGGAATATATAAAGCTGAATGGGCATCCAGTTCCAGGCAAGTTTGGAGTTTACACGGCTCCTAAAGATCTATGGGATCATGCTGAACAGGTTAAGCAAAATGCAATAAATATATGCTTGAAAAGATATGGCAAATAAAATAATTAAAAGAAAAGATAATAATACACCAGCCGCCAATAACTAAGGCTTCGTGTGGTCGTTTTTCATTCCTGACCTGTTGAATATCAAAAGGAAAGATTCGTGTTTTTTACATGTTTTAGCCTGAATACCAGCTCGTCCGGTTTTCTTTTTATATAAAATGCAACAAAACAATCTGACCATCCGCTTAGCTTAATCAGACGAAGGAATTCACTGGCTTCAGGCAGTCTGCTGAATGCACCTGTACTGTAATGGTACAATCCATCCTTTCCTTCAAGTTCCTCTATCGTTAACCCGGGCACATCCGAGAGCAGTCTGGCAAAATACCCCCTTACCCGGATAGCTGAATGTAAAGCCAGCAGCTGCACTCTGAATAGAGTGTCACCCGGTTTATAGGCAGCTGTATCTTTCAGGAGTAGGATTCTTTCAGCCAGTTCTTTGAAATGGTCAGGCCTGGTGACTTTGTAACCATCCAATGAGAAGATTTCCCGGTAATGGTTGCCTGATTCTTTTTCTGTTTCAGCAGCTTCTACCTGTTGTAAACCGGATTGAATATTTTTTGCATCTGCCTGATCCAGGGGTTTATTCCTTTTAAGCCGATAGGCCGATACCGCACGTTTCCCCCCCGCATAGGTAGCAATAAAACAGTCCTTCCACCCGCTTTCCCTGATAATGCGCAGGAATTCCCTTGCATCGGCCTTCCCCCTGAATGCGCCGGTACTATAATGATACAATCCATCGTCCCCTAATCTTTCCTCAATTACTAAGCCCGGCACATCGGCTATTAACTGATTAAAATAATCTTTCACTTTAATGCGGGAGCTTAAGGCCAAAAGCTGCACTTTATATAAAGTGTCACCAGGAGTGTAATTCCTGGTATCCTTAATAACATTAACCTGCTCTGTGAGATGGGGCAATGGCATCTGTTGGGTGTTTATTTCTTTAGAATGAGGCATCCCGTCCTCTTCAATCATCAGTTCTCCCTGAGTTGTTGTCAACGAGGGAATTGAATCCATATTTAATGATAAGTCAATTTGGCACTTCGGATTAAGTTCCTGGTTATCTGGCATTTTCTCATGCAACGGTTGAAGTAAAAAGTCAAGTCCTTTTATTACATCTCCCTGTTCCGATGATTTGAGAGTAAACAGAAGTTCGGAAGGTTCAGTTTTCAGGTCAAGGTTGCTTAACTGGGCAGAATCAGCGCGGGCTATATACTGGCCCGGTTCAAGTCCCAGGAAATAAATATATCCATCCGATTCGGAAAGCGTTTCCGCTACCACTTTTTTGCCGCTATTATCATAGAATTTTATCAGAATTCTACCCAGGCCTTTCAGCGCATTACTTTTTCCAAGGTACACCATACCATTGACTTCGCCCATTGGAGTAATAGGTATGTCAACGCGTTTAAACTGGTTGGGATCAATTAATACCTGGTAAGTCTTCATTTTAAAACGCCAGGCAATATTATCCAGGTCATTATCCTTGAATTCAACTTTATAATAGGTAAATGCATTGAGATCAGTGATCCGCACGATTGAATCTTTTTCACTGAAAATCACCTTGCCGCCTACGGTTCTTACCGAGTTTATTTTTACCATATGCTCGTCGGCATCGAAAATACCATTCTGGTTCATATCAAGAAAAGGATAAAGCGATATTCCCCCTTTGCTTACGGATGAATTATTGGTCTTATAAATGTATTTATTACCGCTGCCAAAGGCCATGCTTCCCATCGCACTCTCCGAAACCGTAACCCTTCCTTTATTTTGTATGGCTGAAATATTGGTCCTGGCAAAGGATAAATCGTACCTGAAGTTTAAACTGATAAGATGGTCGTTAACCAGGACATTTCTTTCGTATGAAACTGAAACGTTTCCTTTCGGAATGCTCTTCTCAATGGCCGCTTTATAGGTCATCAACCTGTTATTGCTCAGATTATACTGCGAAGACGAACGTAAAGTGAATCCGCTACGCAGCCGATAGGATAACGCAAAATCAGTGGTTATATATGCCGGTTTCTGATCAAGCCAATTGAATTGAGTAGCCGAATTGGCCGAAAATTGTTTGTAATAGGCCGAAAATACCGCATAAGCCTGGTTATAAATAAATTCTTTATACACCAGTTGCGTATAATCAAACCTGGCAAACCCGTTCATGTTTTTAAACCTGAAAGGCAGTGAGAGTTTTACTTTTCGTTCTTCTGGCGCATTGAAGCGGGTGGCAAGTTGTCCTTTTACATACCTGGTGTAATCTATTTCCAATAGTATATCTCTCCTGAAATAATAATTCAACATACCACATGATTTCACTCCATGTGCATATTCACCGTTTAATGTCAGTTTTGTGAAGGGTTGAAATGTTGCCGTAGCGAATGGGATAGAAGGAGCATTGGGAATTGACGACAAATACTCCACACCTCCACCAATGGTCAACCTGCGATTCACACCGTAATTAACTTCCCCTCTTCCGAAACGGCTTCTTACGCTATCCTCTACCATCCCGGAAGCCAGGCTATATTCAATTTCATGGGCAGGCATTACCGTGTAGGGCACATTCATAGTACGCTCTTCAGTGCGCTCTTCGCCCATGGTACCGTAAAATTTTAATTTCAGCGTAGTGTAGCCATACACTATCGGAACGTTGAACATGAATTGTCCTGAGGCATCAGCCTGTGTATAATCAACCAAAATATCGTTTATGTATAGTTCTATGGTCCAGTTGGGTTCAGTAACTTCATTTATAGTATAGAAACCTGTTGCTTTCCTTATCGTTGTCGGGGTATTCCGGATTACAGCACCTATGATGGGAGCGTTAAGAAACGATATAGTCTGAGTTGAAATCTTCCCGACCTGTGCCTGTTTTATCAGCGTTTTATCGTTGTCGACCCAACGCCATAGGTATTGTAACTGCCGGTTGTCAAATTTGTATTGGTCGTAATAGTTTATGGATGCACATGCTTCACCATACAGGAGTTCGGTTCCAAAGCCTAATCCAAAATGATTTTGAGTTGAGGTCTTCGAAGTCTGGATAGAAGCCAGAAGCCAATCTATGGTTCCAGCCCTGAATAAATGATAGTTTCGTTTCAATACTGTATCGGCAATTGTCTCCCCTTTAATTTTCGACAAATTGCTTCGCATCTTTTCAATCCTTGATTGCTTAATTACAGGAAGTTCAAAATCCGATTTGAGTTGAATGGCAAGCGATCTGAAATTGAAATTCAATTGAATTCCAAATGCTTCATCAAACAGGGAAGCTTCAAGGTAAAGCAGTCCTGATTCCTTTACCAGCCTGTTTTTTGTGTTAATTGTCCTGTCGCCAACAACTATCTGTTTTGCATCATAGTCAATTAAATACGTCTTGCTTTCCTGCTCAACAAATCCGCTGAGACTATTTCCCTTTTGCCCGGCAACACAGGAAATTTCAAGCATCCTGAATAAATCTTCCACATTCACAAAGAGCAATTTATTATTGGTATAAATGGCATCCACATAAAAATTCTTGTACCCTTCGACGATGACGCGCACAGGAATTTCATCGTAAACCAATGGAGTATTATCCTCATCGCCAATGGGATTACCTGCAGCTTTTACATTAATCCGATAAAAAGCAGTTAATAATCCTATCAACAAGAAACCTTTAACCACCAATGCAAGCCTGAAATGTACAATTAACATACAGTACGCGATGACCCTACTGATGTAATTGCATTTTTTCATTTCGTGGTTTTTGTTTAACAAAATAGTCAGAGATTTTTTTTACACTTTATTAATCGTATGAGCATTCAACTTCTTAATGTCCGCCTTTTGATTATTCAGAGTTTTGATAGATCTTCCGTTATGGCAATTTATCCCCTATTCCTGGTTGAAAGTGATAGCGAAGCTACCGGTATAAGTACCATGAATAGTTACAGGTGGTAAGTGGAGCGTGCCGCCAACGCGCAAGGGCGTAATGAAGTTACAATCGCTGTTTGCAGGGAAGCTGGCTCCGTTGATTCCTTTTTCGGTCGGGCCGATATCGAGTGTGAGCGAACCGCCGTTGCTACCTGTTAATGTGGTGGTTGGAGAAAAAGTGATAATGATACTCCGGCCTTCACAAAGTTTTACTTCAAATATGGCAGGCTGGGCGGCAGGCGATATGGATAAGAGCACAATATTGCCCGTTGAAGTCCGGCTGCCGTCATATCCTACTGTTACTGTTCCACCTGGCCAGCCCTTCACGCATAAGGTGCCAAAATGCAAAGCCTGGGTAGCTGTTACAGTGATTGTCCGTTGGGGCAGAATCGGCTGGGCGAAAGAAAAGCTGACGCACAGGAACAGAACTGCTGATAACAACAATACTTTTTTAAAGCAACTTTTTGCGTACATTAATTTCATTCCGTTCCCTATTATTATTTCACTTGTCTGTATTCCATGTGCTGAGTGCTGAGTGCTGAGTGCCGGGTGCCCAGTGCCTGATAATATACCTCCTCTCCACTCCTCCATTGTCCCTCCTGCATTGTCCATTGTCCATTGTCCTCTACTTAATTTCCAGCTCTCCTTCTGCGTACACAACCGGTTTTTTATCTTCATCGTTGCTGATGTATTGAACTTTTAATTTCCCGTTTTTCAATTTCTCTTTTTGCGCATCATTTACTTTTATAACCACATTGCGTTTGTTAATATTTGTATAAATTCCTACTCCCTTTTTCCCGTCAATTTCATAAGGATTTCCATTTACAGGAATAAACTGCATTATAATATCGCCATAAACAGAAATATTTCCGGTTCTGTTTAAGGTGAGATGGACGTTTTGCGCTCCATCAGGTTGAAGTCCCATTTTCAGATCACTCAATGTAACAGTAAGATTGGTAGCCCCTGAATGAATGATAATGGGAATACTAATGCCATATATCGGCACCAGTTGAATGCTTAAGAGTGTTGAGTCAGAAGGCTTTTTCAGACCGAGCGGCTTGATTTCTTTATTAGGCCTGAAATGTAAATGCGAACGGTATTCGCCATCCTTCATACCCGGCGTGCGCCTGCATTGCAGCATGATCACCTGCGGCTCCCCGGGTGCCAATGTTACTTTGCGAGGAAATATACGCAGGTAAGGGTCGGCAAACATCTGGCCTGAATCCGGCTTTTGAATGATTACTATCCCCCCGTCTTCCTGCATGTTATATTGGATGAAAGAAATAGAATAAGCCGCAGTATCTTCTCCTGTATTTACGAGGCTGAGTTCTTCCGTTTGCTTATAGCCATCGAACACTACACGTTTGGGCGTAATTAAAAGGTTGCCCTGGGTATAAGCGTAAACACTTAAACCAAGAAGAATAATGAGTATTAATAATTGTTTTCGTTTCATAACCATGATTGAAGTTGATAATGTTCCGGTCAAGAACAATCTTTCTTAATTCTAAATAGAGGGAAAGCCCCAAACACGGGCTTTCTCCTCTATCAGAAAGTTCCATTTAATTGTAAGCTACGGTAACATCAAAGGCACCTGCATATACTCCTGCAAGTTGCGCAGCTGAGACTGTCAATGTACCTCCGATTGTAAAAGATTCCGTTCCTGCACCTGCAATTAGTGTTCCCGTTGCAGTATGTGATTCCGTTCCCGAAGTAGACTTGGCAAGCAAAGTGCCAATAACCATCGTATTTACAGTATTGGTATGTGTTATTGTAATCGAGCTGGGCAACGTGATTGAATAGGTGTAAAGGGGTTCCCCCGTTACAGTGCAGGTTGCAAGTGAAAACAGAGGAGTAAGTGCTGAGAGTGTCACACCAGATGTGGCGGAGCGAACTCCAGCAGTTGTAACCAAACAAGTACCGCCGGTTCCGGCCAACACCCCCATAGTACCGAAATGCATAGGCAAATTTTCAGCAATGGAAAGAGCTGTAAGGATTTTAGCCCCGGCATTGATGTTTTCTGTTACCTGGGCTATCGATCGGGTCGTTAAACCTGCCATCATAATGACAGCAGCAAAAATGATTAATGTTTTTTTCATGATTTTTTGTTTAAGTAACACAAGTCCGTTTATTAGTTTTTGCATATTAACAGTGTTTCCCATTACCCGGTAATGATTAACAAAGCGGGTCGCTATGCTGCTTGCCTGGTGCTTTCTTTTCAGTTTCTTTTTTCCTTTTTCTTAGTTGAGGTCTTTATTTGGTTAAACTTTTTGAGTATTAGTAGTTGCAATCATAAATCAGTTTCGTGCAAAGGCTGCCTTGCTGATTTTTAAGCTTAACGATGAGCAGTTGTGTTTTTGCATTTATACTGAGCTTTTGCAGGGTTGATCCCTCCAACGTTCTTTGCAGGATTAAGCGTCCCAGTGCGTCATAAACATAAACTTCTGTTGATTTACGCACCTTTGTTAGGTCAATTATCAGCCTGGAGCCGTCGGCATAGATGCGGGCGGGCAACCGGTAACCATATAAAATATCATCGGGAGAGAAGTGCAGCACGAACCGGTTTGCATCATCCGTTTTTGATGCGTTAAAACGATAAGTGCTTACTGCATTAAGATCCTGTAAGTATCCCGTTTGACGATCTTCGAGTTTTACATATTCAAATTTGTCAGCATCGAAATTGCATTTGAGCGTATAATCCCCATCCTTCCCAGGTTTAAACATTACAGGGACCTTTGGATTATCTACCGTATCAGTAAAGTATCGAACCGAGTAAAAGTCATTGCCATCGGGCATATACAGGCTTGGAGCGGTAATTACATTGCTGAATAATTTACGGGCACCCGGCTCATTTGTGTAGTATCCGAAGAGCAGCCCAGACTCATCGAAACTCTTATCAGCTTCCGATTCAACAATTACACTGAAGAAGCCCGGATTCATTTCACCATTTTTAAACCATGCCCCGCTGTTATGGAGACGCAAGGTGTTATTCATTCCAAGGTCTCCGTCGGCTGCTGCCTGGACAAAGAATCCCTGGGTTGAAGGTATATACCTGGTGACGGAGTTGGTACAGATTCCGGTAGCTGAATTGCAAACCCCGTAATTGTTGGCTGCCGGATTCCATATCCACATATCGTAACCGCCGCCACTGCTAACCAGGTTGGACCGGGTCCAGCCCGATGCGGCCTGCCAGTCCACAGCCGAAGGATACGGATTCCCCACGAGATTAAACCCTTTTACACTCACATTGCTGCTGCTGTCGGTAAGCGGATAAATAACGGATCCGTTATTCAGGTTTCCTGCAAACGCTTTTGTAGGGTTGGCAGCCTGCACCGAATAAAGATAGCCACGCCCGGGAGTGAAATTACTTCCGGGATGTACCGTATTCCAGTTGATAGCTGAGGTGGTATTGAGAGAATAAATCCAACAGCTGCTTGGTTCATTCCACACGTATAAATCGTAACCGGTGCCGTTGCCGTAAGTACCGGCTGGCCGCCATGAACCGCTGATGCCCTGGGCTGCCACGGGAGATGAAATGAAATGCCAGGCTTCGGCATCATCGCTGATATAGCGTTGAACAGTTGCCGGTACATTACCGCTATTATGCAGGAGAGAAGCTGTTCCTGCTGCGCCTGATTGCAGGACAAAATTAGAAGCCCCGGCATTATTGGTGATTGTTCCTTCTGCTGTTAGTTGTTTCCCGGGCGCAATACTTAATTGCTTACCGGAATTGATTGTAAGCGTGCCTGATACTGTTGTCAGGGCATCGCTTGCCAGCGTTACATCGGCAGCATTATTACTGGTAAAATTATCAAATGTGTTAGCAGCTGTACCTCCTATTGTCTGGGCCTGGATTCCGTTGCAGGTAATAGTGCTCCCGGCAGCAGTTAAGGCTCCATTGTTGGTGAAGTTCCCACCTATAGTATGGTTATAAGCTCCTGTGTTAAAAGTAGCGTCAGAGCCGATGGTTACATTGCCGGTTATGGCTAACGCGGCACCAACGGCAGCTGTGGCTGTACCGGACATGTAGAAATCCCCTTGAACAGCCATTGCAGTTCCGGGCATGGTTTTCGTTCCGCTTCCGCTTAAAATAAGGTCGTGGTATCCGGGAGTAGTCCCGTTTGGATTAACAACGGTCTGATTATCACCATTATATTCTATTGTATTGTGATTGCTGGCTGCATTAAGAACACCAGTGGAGGATAGTGAAAGGGTTCCGGCAATTCTCATAATATTATTAGTTGCCAAACTCAATTGTGCGCCATCGGCTACAGTAACATTATAGAAATTGGTTGGGTCGGACATGGTTGCCGCAGCGTTGGTAAAGACAATGGTGCTGGTTCCGGCATTAAAGGTCCCGTTATTATCCCAGGCGCTTGAACCTCCGTCAATGGTAAGTGTGGTTCCGTTACCCCCATTTAGTATTCCTGAGCCTTGAATAATTATTGACCCGATAGTCGTACTTGAAGGCAGAACAGGGTCAAAGTTGGTAATGGCTGCATCAGGAATGACCACATGATTACCCGAAGCCGGAATGGCCCCTACCCAGTTATCAGTTTTATTCCAGTCTGAATCCATGGCTCCAAGCCAGGTATAATCGGCAAAAACAGAAGTCCCCAGAGACCAGTATTTGCTGGGGAAACCTGACTGCGGAGCAATATAAGTAAGGCTAAGATTGCTTAATCCTACCCAGTTAGAGGTAGCGCTATTATTTGAATGTCCATGGTCATCCACGTCAAGATTCCCGCTCACATGATAATCAAACAGATCCATATTATTTTCTGTCGTGCCATTCAGCTCATTTTCCAGGTAATGAAGGTTTAGCGTGACTTTAGTCGAACTGCTACCTCCAGTTCTGGCAATATCGAAATAACGATGTATGGCATTGGGTTTCCAGCTCAGGTTGGCTGCAGTTATTATGATTTTAAAACTAACGGAAGTTGGCAATGTTCCTCCGGAAGCTATAGTTAGTGTAGTAAACTGGTTTCCAAATGTATACGGGGTGTTGATAGTAAATACAATACGCCTTACAATCCCGGTAACGTCTCCCGCGCCGATAGTGGTTGCAGATGAGTCCATGGTAAGCGTATTAGAGCCCATATCCAGTGTTCCGACGGTATCGGAGGCATTCGTGCTTTGCAGGTTCAATACCCCTTCAACCGAGAAATCGTGACTTCCGATCACTCCTTTCGGGTTATTTATGGTCAAATCGTCAAATTCAGTGTAACTGCTTCCTCCTATGTGTTGTTGCGTAGTGTCGTTTAACAGAATGGTACTGTTCGTATCCGCATAATTCCCGTTATTTACCCAGTTACCATGCAGCACCATGGTTCCTCCTGACATCTTCAGGTATATGCCTGAAGAAAGGATGACTCCTTGTCCTGCCAGATATGCCGGCAAAAAAAGGAACATGATACAGATGGTAACTATGCAGCGTTTAACTTTCATTTCGTTTAAATAAATTCCTGGTTTGATCCAGAATGCAGTGTTGTAATCATACTTCTTCCCTGTTACTGAATGATTGTTACATCGAAAACTACTGTTCCCAGTGATAAGTTGGATGAGGATGTATTTATGAGGTTGATAACTACCGTATTTGTAGCGCTCACATAGCAATAACCGACAGCAAGCCGGGATGGCAAAGCCGTCCTGGGGTTTACAATGACGGTTGCATTGGGTGCTGCGCCAGTAACTGTTATAGTTTCATTACGACTTGATGAATTGGTAAAAGTGGTGTTATCAGTAACTGAAACCGAGGTTTTCAGCATTCCTGTTAGCACCGGGCAATTTACACCGAGTTTGAAACTACCACTTACATCCAGTTTAGCCGCAGGAGTTGCCGTGGCAATCCCGATATTACCGCCTGATAAAATTCTCATTCGTTCATTGGTTACCGCAGTACCACCTGTCATGAAAAGCATGTCTTTTGAGGCGTTATTATTCACGACTAATAAATCATTGCCCGAGCCCAGAATGTAACAGTCATTGGCTTTACCAGTTTCAATCGGGTTACCGTTCTGGTATATATATCCTCCTCCATTGATTCCAACATCCATAAAGTTGGTCGTTTCGGTTCCGTTGTTCGCGGTTGCCACCATATCGCTTGTAGCCTGGTTCCCGGAGGATAAATTCTGGATATTAGTCTGGAAATAATTATTGATACTGCCTTTGGCATAAATTGCGTTTACCGAAGAGGTTGTTCCTGCGTTAACCAGTAGTTGTTCGGGGTTAGTAGCATCAAAGCTCGATGCTCCGATACCTACATCACCCGATGCTGAAATTCGCAATCTTTCAATATTGTTGGTTTCGAAAGCAAGATCAAAGTTATCACTGGTACCCAATGTTGCCAGGGAAGCAAATGTGTTACCATTTTGCGCAAAATAATTACTGGCAGTACTGGCTAAAGGGCCAATGGTCGTACCATTAATCTGGGTATAAATACCGGTTGTCGTTGTCCAGATATCACCGTTTGCCGGAGCTGTCGGAGCGACTCCGTGAGGTATTCTTAACCCGGCAAAGGAGGTTGTTGAGGCAATTGTATTCAGTTTTCCCGTCATGGTTCCTCCGGCGAGGGGAAGCCTTGCATTGAAGGATGTCCAGTCGGCGCTTGTCAGGTAACCATTTATCGAGCCGGTGGCAGAAGGCATTGAGATGGTATTTGTAACCCTGGATAACGGGCTGCTGAACGTAAGCGCATTTTCTTTCCCGTTGAAACTGGTCCAGTCAGTAGAACTGAGATAGCCATTTGCAGATCCACTGGCTTGTGTAATGCCAATAGAACCAGTTGTGGTGATAACTCCCCCGGTTAAAGGCGCTGTAGCTGTAATTGAAGTAACCGATCCTACTCCTGCATCCCAGGTGTAATTTCCACTTCCGTCATTTTTCAGGAAGGTATTTGCAGCACCCTGTGATGATGGCCAACTGGAGGTTACATTATTAGTTTTTATTATATTCCCTGATGAATTAACCTGAAATTGGGAAGTCGCACCTACTGAAAGTGAAGATGCCGGACTTGCTGTACCTATTCCCAAACTTCCGTCAGACTTGACTGAACTCAGCACAGTGCCCGATGTATTTCTCCATTCCTGAAGATTATTAGTCTGCCCTGAAACTCCCTGTAAAATGAGGCCAATGGAGTTGTTGGTGTTAAGTATCCGCGTGTTATACAGGGCGTTGGCTCCGGTTGTATAAGCCAGGGGACTGGTTATTGTCCGGCCGCCAATCAGGTCAATGCCGTGATAGGCTCCCATTTGCATGGTTCTTCCGCCCCCCCCTTGCCAAACAATATCACCGCCATCTCCTCCTATCAGGAAATCACCGGTTCCGGCCGTGTTGGTGAATATTAATTTTGCCGGGTAGGTTGTACTGCTTTGCGCATTAATTGTCACTGTACTGGGTGCAGATGCTGTGCTTACATTCAGGTTACCTGCAACATCCAGTTTGTAGGCAGGATTTGAAATGCCGATCCCAACATTACCATTGGCCAAGACCCTCATTTTTTCCAGATTATTGGTTTCAAATGCAAGGTCATTGTTATCCTTTGTACCTAAAGTGGCTAAAGCCGCAAATGAGTTGCCATTCTGGACAAAGGCACTGCTGTTGGCGCCGGCTAAAGGTCCAATAGTGGAACCGTTAATCTGGGTATAAATTCCGCTTGTGGTTGTCCAGATATCCCCGTTTACAGGTGATGCAGGAGCCGCTCCATGGGGTAAAGTCAGACCGGCTGCAGAGGTAGTTGATGCTACAGTGTTAAGTTTACCAGTCAATGTTCCACCGACAAGGGGAAGATAATTGGAAGCCGTTATATTATCGGGGATATCGTTATCAACAATCGACCTTGTGGAAGCGGCAGTGATACGTCCTTTTACATCCACGGTGAGTGAGGGTATCGTGCCGACCGTATTCCCGTATTGTGCCGCGGCAACACCCGAATTTGCAAGGGTCAGGGCTCCTGCATTACTGAGGGTGGCATCGCCCGAAAGGGCCACACCGGTAGCCACATTTGAAACGTTACCGACAAAAATATTTCCTGAGCTAAGCGCCGAGGTTTGTTTCCCGTTGAAGGTAGTCCAATCGGTGCTGCTGAGGTATCCGTTTACTGACCCGGTTGCAGCAGGCATGGAAATGGTGTTTGTGGCCCTTGAAAGGGGGCTGGAAAACGTAAGTGAATTTTCTTTCCCGTTAAAGGTTGACCAGTCGGTGGAACTGAGATACCCGTTTGCAGCGGCCCCTGATTGAGTTATTCCCAAAGAGCCTGTAGTGGTGATTGTTCCGCCGGTTAATGGCGCTGTTGCCGTAATTGAAGTAACCGTTCCATTTCCGTTTCCTGTGCCAAAGGGGCCTACGGTGCTGCCGTTTACCCTTGCAAAGAAACCAGCGTTGGTCGACCACAAATCACCATTTAGAGGAGAAGTTGGTGTTGCACCGTGAGGGATATTCATACCTGCATTTGAGGCAGAAGAAGCAACGGAGCTTAGTTCCCCGGTTAACGTTCCTCCTGCAAGCGGAAGGTAATTGGATGCGGTGATGTTATCAGGGATATCATTGTCAACGATAGTCCGGTTTGAAGCGGCTGTGATACGTCCTTTTGCATCCACTGTCAATGAAGGTATAGTTCCGACCGTATTTCCGTATAGTGCTGCGGTAACGCCCGAGTTTGCCAGAGTTAAAGCTCCCGCGTTGCTGAGGGTGGCATCGCCCGAAAGGGCAACAGCTGTAGCAACATTTGAAATATTCCCGACAAAGATGTTACCTGAGTTTAGAACTGAAGATTGTTTTCCATTAAAAGTAGTCCAATCGGTACTGGTAAGATATCCATTAACCGACCCCGTTGCTGAGGGCATTGAAATAGTATTTGCGGCCCTTACAAGCGGGCTTGAAAAGGTTAATGCATTTTCTTTCCCGTTGAAACTTGACCAGTCACCTGAACCCAGGTAACCATTAGTAGATCCGTTGGCCTGCGATATCCCTATGGAACCGGTACCTGTGATAGTACCTCCTGTAAGAGGCGATGTTGCTGTTATAGAAGTTACCGTTCCGTTTCCAGTCCCGCTGCCCAAGGGGCCTACCGTACTGCCGTTTATTCTGGCGAAAACACCTGTGGTAGTCGACCACAGATCACCATTTACCGGTGCTGCCGGTGCTGATCCATGAGGTATATTTAACCCTGCATTCAACGTTGAAGATGCTACTGTATTCAGTTCCCCGGTCATTGTTCCTCCTGTTAGGGGAAGCTTGCCATTGAATGCAGTCCAATCCGTTGAACTTAGAAATCCCGGCACCGACCCGTTTGCTTTCTGACCGTTTGGATAGTCTAGCGAAATTACTCCACTTGCTGCATTAAAATCAGAAGCAGTGAAAGTCGCAGCTCCTTTTGTACTTCCGTCAGCCGCAGCATTTGATATCGACAATGTAGGTGCTGCTGCTCCAATTACAGTCATGGTTTGAGAGGAAGATAAAGGAGAGGAAACGGTGACCGTTTGCTTGTTTGCAAGGGTTAATGCTCCTGCATTATTCAGGCTGGCATCGCCCGAAAGGGCAACGCCGGTAGCCACATTTGAAACGTTACCGACAAAAATATTTCCTGAGCTAAGCGCCGAGGTTTGTTTCCCGTTGAAGGTAGTCCAATCGGTGCTGCTGAGGTATCCGTTTACTGACCCGGT
>JANXXZ010000392.1 GCA_025350385.1 Bacteroidales bacterium | reverse complement strand
CAAAACCTTACAGAATGAATTAAACGGATACCCGGAATATGCCAGGAAAACACCTTATAAACTAATACCTTTTATCTGGTAGTTATAGCACAACAACCAATGGCCAAATTCTTAGCTCACACCGGGTGAATGCCTGATTTTCTGCTATTTATCCCGAGTCATTCCTGTCGTCGACAGCTGTAAACGTGAAACCTGTACGCAACATTGCCAGGACTGTGAATAATCTAAATCATCTTCCTGTCATCTGTTCAATCATCTTTAAGTCGTAAGTATCCGTTTACCGGCTGAGCATATCCCGGCATCAACCAGACCAATGAAAGTGACTATCCTCAGCCATCGTCCAAAATCAGCTATCTTTGCAACATGCAAAAAAAACGGATCGCTTTTCATACCCTTGGCTGCAAACTGAATTTCTCCGAAACGAGCACCATTTCGAGGCAGTTCGGTATGGAAGACTTTGAAATTGTGGATTTTGAACAGGAAGCTGATGTTTATGTGGTCCACACCTGCTCGGTAACGGCTACGGCCGAGCATAAATGCAAGACATCCATAAAGCAGGCCCATAAGCGGAATCCAGGCGCCAAAGTAGCTGTGATTGGCTGTGCCGCCCAGGCAAACCCGGTAATGTTCCTGCGAATGGAAGGCGTTACCTGGGTACTGGGAAACGAAGATAAGTTCAGGCTGGAGGAACTCGTAAAAAAACAGGAACACTCTGGTCTTTTTCCAGAAGAAAATGATGATTCTGGCGGCCTGACGGGTAATCACGCTGACTCCATCCGCGAGGTTTCCGATATCAGCAAAACGCGACAGTTCATTCCCTCTTATTCGATGAACGACCGCACCCGCTCCTTTTTCAAGGTACAGGATGGTTGCGACTACTTCTGCACTTTTTGCAGCATCCCCTATATGCGCGGCAGGAGCCGCAGCGAATCCGTTGAAAATACGCTGCAGGTAGCCCGTGAAATTGCTGCTACAGATATCAAAGAAATCATTCTCACAGGTGTGAATATCGGCGATTTTGGACGGCAGAACGGGGAGCGGTTCATGGATCTGCTCATCCGGCTGGATCAGCTCGAAGGAATTGACCGCATACGGATTTCGTCCATTGAACCCGAATTGCTGGCAGATGAAATCATTGAACTGGTTAGTAAATCGGGCAAACTGCTGCCTCATTTTCATATTCCCCTCCAGGCCGGTACTGATAAGGTACTGGGACTGATGAAAAGAAAATACAAAAGGGAAGTATTTGCCAACCGTGTTGCAAGCATTAAATCGCTTATGCCCCAGGCCTGTATCGCGGCAGATGTAATAGTCGGTTTCCCCGGCGAGACCGCCGAAGATTTTGAGGAAGCATGTACCTTTATCGAAAGCCTTGATATTACTTATCTGCATGTGTTCAGCTATTCGGAACGGCCCGGCACCCGGGCGCTGCAGTTTGAAGGAAAGGTAGACGAAAAGGAAAAACGGCGACGCAGCCAGGGGCTTCACGAAATCTCCGAAAAGAAGAAGCAGGCATTTTATGAAAGCCAGCTTGGCAAATCATTCAATGTTCTTTGGGAATCGGATCATGTGAATGGTTTTATGCATGGCTGGACTGAGAATTATATTCATGTGAGAACTCCGTTCAATCCGGAATTTATTAACCAGGTAATTCCGGTTAAGTTGATGTCGGTTACAAGGGTGAAGGAGCTGATATGTGATGTGATGTTATAATCAGGAAGACAAAAGAGAAAGGAAATATTGCCAGGTGAACTGCGATTAATTAAAACTGCAAAGTGTAAAATGCAAATATCAAAATGCAAATTATAAACCTGATTGTCGCAAAATAAGAAATACTAGTAAAGTAATGAATTCATAACCTTTTTAGCCCTCCTACCCTCTTACCTTCTGACCTTCTCACCCTGGAAATTCCGAAATCCGAAATCCGAAATCAACAATCCGTAATCCGCAATCCCTATGTTTCCACGAATCAGCGATCTGATCAATTACCTCCTTGGGACACACTGGCAACTTCCGGTTCAAACCTATGGTTTTTTCTTGGCGGTGTCATTTTTTATCGGAGGGGCGGTGCTTTGGGCAGAACTAAAACGCAAGGAAAAGGAAGGATTGTTGCTCCCGCGCAAGCGCAAGGTGATGAAAAACAAGCCATCCGGATGGTACGAAATACTGCTGGGCTCCTCCCTGTCGGCTATAATCGGGTATAAATTCTTTGGCATCCTATTTAATTATTCAACCTTTTCAGCAAACCCGCAACAGTACCTGCTATCGCCTCAAGGCAGCCTGATCGCGGCTTTCCTGATCTTTACCGGATCAATATCCTACGCTCTTTACCAAAACAGCAGGCTTAAATCGGTTAAGCCTGAACAAGCAGAGGAGATTATCCACCCGTACCAGAACACCTGGAACATCCTGATTATAGCAGTTACCGCAGCGCTTATCGGCTCAAAGCTTTTCGACATTGCCGATAATTTCAGCGAATTCCTGAAAAACCCTGTTCAGAGTATATTCTCATTCAGCGGGCTTACCTTTTACGGAGGTTTTATCGTTACAGTGATCGTACTCATCTTTTATATGAAGGCTATCAGGCTCGACTGGAAATATGTTGTGGATGCAGCAGCCCCGGCCATCATGATCGGCTACGCGGTCGGAAGGCTTGGATGTCATTTTTCGGGTGACGGCTGCTGGGGAATTGTGAATGAAATGGCTAAACCCGGCTGGCTGTCATGGCTACCCGACTGGGCATGGGCATTCAACTTCCCGCATAATGTTATTAAGCAGGGCATTCTGATTCCGGGTTGCGATGGTCCGAACTGCACCATCCTGGACAAACCGGTCTGGCCCACTTCACTGTATGAATCAACCGCTTCCTTTCTGTTGTTCGGAATACTTTGGCTGCTCCGAAAAAAGATAAAAGCGCCGGTTGTGATCTTTGGTATATTTCTTATCATGAACGGGATAGAGCGCTTCCTCATCGAAACCATCAGGGTAAACAACCGCAGCAACATTTTTGGAATGCAATTGACACAGGCGGAGATTATCTCATTTTCGCTTATCATTATAGGATTGGTTGTGGTCTGGTTTTACAGGAGGAAATACCTGGATAGACTTGTTCAATGACATCGGGAAAAATGTAGAATCTTGAATTGCGCCTGCCTGCATGACGTAAATTTCCAAATTTGGGGCGAATCTATTCAGTCAGGCAGGGATGTCGGATTGCGGATTTATAATTAACATCTGGTTAATAACAAGGAGATGGGGGGACATGGGGACAAAGCGAGGTAAAAATGCAAAATGCAAATGTTAAAATGCAAAATTGATACCCTCTGACCCTTTAACCCTTTAACCCTTTAACCATCTGACCATCTGACCATCTGACCATCTGAGCATCTGACCCTCGTACCCTCATACCCCCTTACCATTAAAACCCTTACATCCTGCAACCAAAATGAATAACCGACAACTCATCTCTCATCACTCATAACTCATAACTAAAACCCCGCATGAACCTCGAAACACTCTGTAACGACGTAGTCA
This sequence comes from Bacteroidales bacterium, assembly GCA_025350385.1. GTDB lineage: Bacteria > Bacteroidota > Bacteroidia > Bacteroidales > UBA4417 > UBA4417. The sequence continues at coordinate 3,321 of JANXXZ010000392.1, read as the reverse complement.
CCCTGGCAAAAGAAACCGGATTCTTCTTCCTTGACGAGGTGAATAAAGTTAAAACAACTGATATTGAAGAAAAAGGCTTGCACGATTTCGTATCATACGTGGATAAGACAGCGGAAGCAAGAATCGTAAAAGAGCTGAACCGCCTGCTTCCCGAAGCCGGGTTTGTTGCCGAAGAGGGCACCAGCACCCGGAAAGGGGAACGCTATAACTGGGTTGTGGATCCGCTTGACGGCACCACCAATTTCCTGCATCATATTCCTTTATTCTCAGTAAGTATTGCCCTGATGGATGGTGATGAGGTTATCCTTGGAGTGGTGCATGAGCCTAATCTTAACGAATGTTTTTATGCCTTGAAAGGAGGTCCTGCATACCTGAACGGAAATATCATAAAGGTTTCGGCGCAGAGGGAAATGAAAAATTCCCTGCTTGCTACCGGTTTTCCCTATTATGAATACGGTAAATTGCAGGGCTACATGGAGCTGTTCATGTATTTTGCCCGCAATACCTCCGGTTTAAGGCGACTTGGCTCTGCCGCCGTCGACCTTGCTTACACCGCCTGCGGGCGGTTTGAAGGTTTTTATGAATACGGGCTTCATGCCTGGGATGTGGCAGCAGGCGCCTTCATTGTGCAGCAGGCTGGCGGAACTGTTACCGACTTTTCAGGGAAAAATGATTATATATTCGGGGGAGAGATGCTCGCTTCAAATAATTTACTTCACCACGATTTGTTAGATGCTGTGAAAAGTCATTTTGGAAAAGAATAAAGCTGATGACAGATTTCGAAATGCAGGCACTTCTTCTCTATTATTCTATAAATTGAAATTGAAAAAATGCAAAGTGCAAAGAGCAAAGAGCAAAATGCAAATTGGACAAAAGTTGCCACATGAACGAAACGAAAATTCTTCTTGTCAAGGGAGATATTACACTCCTTGAAACGGATGCGATTGTAAATGCAGCTAATTCATCCTTATTGGGAGGCGGAGGTGTGGATGGAGCCATTCACAGGGCTGCCGGACCTGAGCTTCTTGTAGCATGCAGGATGATAGGGGGTTGCCCGACAGGTGAAGCGCGGATAACCAAAGGGTACAACCTGAAAGCAAAATTTGTCATTCATACAGTGGGCCCTGTATGGCATGGCGGATATTCAAACGAAATGGGTAAACTGGCAGCCTGCTATTACAATTCCTTAAAACTGGCAGACGATAATCATTGTTCATCCATTGCTTTCCCAAATATCAGCACGGGTGTATTTGGATACCCGAAAGCGGAAGCAGCGCGCATAGCAATTAAAACGGTTAATGAATACCTTGCCGGGAAAAACAGTATCAAACAGGTTTTTTTCTGCTGTTTTGATGAGGAAAATTATTTACTCTATACTAAAGCCCTGGCTGAATGAATACAGACGGTAAGAATGAAAATTGGCTGAAAACTGCCTTTATTCTGAGCATTATCACTATAGGGTATAACATCTTCGAAGGCTTATTCTCCGTTTACTTCGGGGCAAGCGACGATACCCTTGCCTTACTTGGGTTTGGTGTGGATAGCTTTGTGGAAGTGATCTCTGGAATCGGGATCGCCCATATGATTATCCGGATGCGCCGCAGCCAGGTGGATTCGCACGACCGCTTTGAACGGCAGGCATTACGGGTTACCGGTGGAAGTTTCTACCTGCTCACTGCCGGATTATTAATTGGCGTGGTTTTTAACTTGGTTTACAAAACAACTCCAACTACCACAGTTGCGGGGATAGTCATTTCTGGAATCTCCATTGTTACCATGTATTTCCTGATGGCTGCCAAACTTAAAACTGGTCGCATACTCAGTTCCGATGCAATTATTTCAGACGCCAATTGCACTAAAACCTGCCTGTATCTTTCAATTATCTTGTTGGCATCAAGTGCTTTATACGAAATTTTTCGAATCCCTTATATTGATATGGCCGGTTCCCTGGGAATTGCCTGGTTTGCCTTCAGCGAAGGAAATGAAGCATTTGAAAAAGTAAAAGAAAACAAAATTTCCTGCAGTTGCGATGATTGCCACTGAAAATTCCAACTAATATAGTTATTCCTACTCTCCCATTCTCCCATTCTCAATTACAGCACGAAGATTCTCCGCAACAACCTGATTCTGCCGGTTTCTCGGCATAAACAGTAACGCTGAAAATACCCGCGCCTTCCTTCTTAAATTGTTGCAACTCTTCATCGTTGATAAACTGAAGCAGTATATCATCAGGAACGGTCACCGGTTTTTGCTTCCGGATCTTAATCCCTTTGAATCCGGCTTTTTTGATGATGTCAAGGTATTCCGTTTTTTGCAAAGCGCCCGAAACACAACCTGCATACAGCACTGCAGCCCGGGCAAGCTTTTCGGGTAATTCACCAGCAAGCACTACATCGCTTACACTGAAATGGCCGCCGGGCTTCAGTATCCTGTATATCTCCGAAAATGCCTTTTGTTTGTCAGGAACGAGGTTCAGCACACAATTGCTAATTACTACATCGGCAATTCCGGAAGTCAACGGCATTTTCTCAATGTCACCGAAGCGGAACTGTACATTGGTATATCCCATTTTGGAAGCGTTAGTCCTGGCCTTTTCAATCATGGCTTCGGTAAAATCGATACCTATAACCCTGCCAGACGGGCCTGTGACCGACCTGGCCACAAAACAGTCGTTCCCGGCCCCTGAACCCAGGTCAACAACCGTGTTGCCTTCCTTTATCAGTGCATATTCGGTAGGTAAGCCGCAGCCAAGGCCAAGATCAGCTTCGGGTACATATCCTTCGAGATGCTGGTAGTCGTCGCTGAAGACTGTATAATCTGTAACGTTGTTGCCGCAACCACCTTCTCCGCAACAGGATTTTCTGTTCTGGATTTTGTCCTGTTCTGCGATTTGGGTGTATCGTTCACGGACCATTTCTTTGATTTCTTCGTTTTTTTTCATGATTGTAGATATTTTATATTGGTAAGCTCAGGCCAGGCATGGCTGATCCAGATTGCAGGACGGCTATACAGATCAGGCGCCTAATTGCATCCACAGCCGCATCCACATCCACCCACGGCCTTTGGGCTGATAAAGGTCTGGTAAAAACTGAAAAAGGCCTCTTCTATTTCGTCGCGGACTTCGCGGAAAGCCTGAAGTACTTCATCATCGGGACCTGTAACTTTGGCTGGATCACTGAAACCGATATGTATGCGCTGCTTCACCTTGCCGCTGAAAACCGGACAATTGGCGTTTGCATCCCCGCATACGGTGATCACATAGTCCCATTCCTTGCCAACAAAATGGTCGACCAATTTGGGAGTATTGCTGCTGATATCAAT
>JANXXZ010000382.1 GCA_025350385.1 Bacteroidales bacterium | reverse complement strand
GTCAGGCGTATACCACGTAAGCCCGGTTTTGTTGATCTGATCAACAGCCGTGATTGCGTAAGGTATAACCAGTTTTTCGATTAGCGTTATAACTCCGAGGTCAACAGCTGAGTTGACCAGAATAACCTGGTTAGTATAGGTTTCATAGCTTTGGTTTGAAACCAGGAGTGCATACGTATTGTTACTGTAAACATTTTGAATGGTAAAGTAGCCCTCCGCATTGGTAACAGCAGTAAAGTTGCTGTAACCGCTCAGCGAAACCGTTGTAAAGGCTAAGCCAGTTGAAGGATCGTTGTTGCCAACAACCCGGCCTGATACGGTTAGTAAATCAAGCAGGCTGAGAACAAAATCAACGGTAGTGGCATTCGTTGAGACAATCGCCGGTTTGGTAACAGGAAGGTATTCAAATTTGTTTGCAGTGACCTGATAACTGCCTGCAGGTACCAGAGGCATCAGGTAATTACCAGACCCATTAGTAGTAGTTGAGATCCCAAGTTCATCAATCTTTACGAGTACACCTGTCATCCCGCTACCGCCGGATGCAGTTACCGTTCCCTGCAACGAGCCAGTAGTATTATTGAAAACAAATTTAATATTTGGATTTATACCTGTTGCCCAGCCACCTGAAGGCGCATTCGGATCAGGGATAACTTCATCTCCGCTCATTTCGATTGATGAATTGGTAGCCGATGGGTATGCGTAAAAATTTTGATTTATCTCATAGTGATCTTCAATTTTTTCAGTCATTATAACTACGTTCTTCGATCCATCGCTATAATTGAAAGGTGTTTGGAAAGGGATATAAATTGAATGTTTGCCAGCCTGATAATTCAGCTGCCCGTCATAAACTAAAGTCATTTCAGTTGCAGGAACCCAATCCACAATTTCGTTTAATGTAGTTTCACCCACCCAGATTCTTACAGGGACATTTGTTTCAGGAGCTGCAAAACTATAATCATAGTTTATCCCAAAAACAACACCGGTTTGATTAATCTCCGAATTGAGATAAATGGTCTCGGACAAGCTCTTTTTGTAACTGAAATCGATCGGCCAGTTAACCTGGAACAAATCATTTCCGACAGGAACTACAACCGAGTTACCAGCTAATCCTGTTAAAGCGATAGTTGAGCTTTGGTTGTTAACAGGGTATTGATCTTCAGCGTATTCTATCTTTGCAAAAACTGACAACGTATCTATAGCAGGGAATGTGTTAGTAAGGTTGAATGTGGTTTCCTGTTGTGCAGCAAGTGCAAGTCCGGGTACGGATAAGAGTTCAACAGGATTAGCTCCGTTTTTCATCAATTTAACGGTGTATGACGAAGAGGAAACAGCAGTTAAACCGTCGTTCCGCACAACCAATTGGAAGCTGGCCGGCTCATTCACGTTATAGAACGAGTTGCCGGTAAATGCTTTTGCCTTTAAATCATGATCATCGCGATGCACAATAATTCCCTGCCCCATTACATTGTCAACCATAACGGCTCCGGAGAAAGAATTCGGATCGGTTACATTGACGAAAAATCCAATCCTGTTGATCCCGGCAGCAACACTCATATCAATAGTATGCCAGGTATAGCCAAAACTAGTCAATGGAATATTTTGCATAAAATGCCACATACCGGTTTGCTCATTCAAATAATACAGATCCAGGTTGCCTACCCACCATGGGGTGGTTTTAGCTGCAAACGAAAGCATATCGCCCTGGTGAATATCGAGTCGTGGGCTCACAAGGGTGTCAGAAGCAGTATAATCAACAAAACATTCCGCATTAAAAGATCCAACGGCCGGAAAATACCCTGCCCTGGACCAGCTTCCATGATGTCTCCAGTTTTCAGGAGGGAAAGCGGATCCTTCAAAATCCTCATAGAAAGTTCCAAACTGATAAACGGTTTTTTCAAGGGCAATTGTATCATTAGGCTGAGTGCCTGAATCAGTGGGAAGGCATGCAACCAGGCTGTAACTTCCGGCAGTTAAGGGAATGAAATTCATCGAAACCCATGCTGTATCGGCAGGATTCAATAAAGGCGTATATAGAGTGCCTATAATAGCATTATTAGCTTTAAAAGTAACCATTTTTGACTGTGAAAGAGATCCGTAATTTTGAACTTTTACTGACAGGACTGCTTTGTCGCCGGTAAAAAGTGTTGGAATATTACAGGTTAACGCCAATGCCGCAAAATCGTCAGGTACAGGTGTATAGCATGAAATATAGGCTGACCATCCGGGCCTTGTTTCCCAGCCTGAACTTTCGAAATGAACCGTAAGCGCCCCGGTTGCATTTAAAGCGACAATTTCAACGGGGCCATCAGTACCGAACCAGGTTCCGATCAGCGGAGCATTCATATCAACCCCGTCATATATACTAAATCCGCCAAAACTGGCATCGAAAGTAAGGAAAGTAAGTTTTATCCTGTCGCCGGAAGTAGCCGGATAGATAGTTGTTGTTGCATTATCATTCATCCCAAAATCACCGTTTAATCCGCCGGAATCAGTCATTGTTGCTCCGCAGGTCGTGATGGTTGATGTGCCGGTAGCCGGCATAGGATATATTGTTCCCAGGTTGTATACCGACTTGCTTAATGAATTATTTGTAAGCATTGTATCAGCAGCTAAGTTAACGGCAGCATCAATTAAATGAGCCCCGGGTACTGACAAGTCAGCTGTGGCTGTGAATGTGTATAAGGCATTCTGGTTAGGTGCTAGTGTAAATGCGCCTACATTTTCGGAAACCGCAGTGCCACCGTCAATCGTGAAGCTAACGTTAAACCCGGTTTGGGTATTGGTTCCTTCATTTTTCAGCAGAACAGATACAGGTTCAGTTGCGCTTAACCCCGGGCCTGTAGCAGGTTCAGCAATTGAGAGCATTGACAGGTCATTTGGAAGGCCCTGTCCGTAAAATTTAAAAGCAAGGTCAAAATCACTCCAGGCAATCAGTAAGCCTGAAGTCCAGTCAATCATACCAGTTCCGAAGCCGTCCAATGGATTCTTGAAGTAAAATTCGTTGTTGATGGTCATGCCGACATGGGAACTCCAACGCCAGAAACTGATAGCGCTGAAATCGCCGACTGCCTGAACACCAAGCCAGTAATGGCCTTCGGCTAACACGATAGCTGAAGGTAATGCGATTTCAAGTTTATGAATAACTGTATCGATAGGGACCTGGACTACAGTTGTTAAACTAGAGAATGAATTCAAAATATTTCCCGGCTTCCCATTGTCATCGGCATAAATAAACACGTTTACAGCGCTTACCGTAGCAGTATAATTTTCCGAAAAGAAACCTGCAACATCAATATAGCGGATATTCCATTCGGCTCCCGCGGGAACTATAAAATCATCCGCTGCATTACAGGTATAAGTGGGCATATCACTCAGTTCCTGGCTGGTAATACCGCCCCAGCTGATTTCATTAAACTGGTCGTAAATAACCAGACCTGACCGTGTTGGCGGTACATGGACAGATTTATCAGAATGAACATAGCTGTTCATTTGCGCGAAGCTGCTTAACGCCATGATCCATAGCATTCCAATGAACAGCAGTAATTTTCTGCAAGCCATTTGAGTAGACTTTTTCATTTTCATTTTTGGAGTTAGTTAGTTGACTTTTTTGATGATTTTATATATTTCCTTTTTACTTCGCCCTGAACCACTTCTTTTTCTTTGAGTTGGGTAAGAATTTTGTTCAAGGCAGTATTCTCATTTTTCATTCTGGAAACAAGGGTTTTCAATTCCATTTCGAGTTTCTCTTCTTCATTGACAATAATTTTTGGCTTCATGATTACATCAGGCTTTTTAGGAACACCAAAATTCAACCAGTAGAAACCCTGTTGCAGAAAAATAAATTTATTGCATCCATCAGCGAAAAGCTGCTCAATATAAAGACCCAACTGAATAGTGAGGATAAAAAATGGGTGCTGGATATTGTGCGTGAAATGGA
>JANXXZ010000374.1 GCA_025350385.1 Bacteroidales bacterium | reverse complement strand
CTCGGCCAGCTTACGCTCACTTATGTCTCTCACAATGTTCATCAGAGCGATACGGTTATTGTATTGTATCGGGATAACCAATAATTCAATGTCCAACAACCTCCCGTTTTTATGCCTGATCTTTGTTTCGAGGCTGACAAACCCTTTCTCCCGTATTTCCTGTTGCCTCGTCATCAGCGCAAGGGGGTCCGAGCCTGCTTCCAGCTGAAATACTGATAACTGAAGGAACTCTTCACGGGTATAACCGATCATTTCGGCAGCCGCATGGTTTACTTCAACAAAATTACTCAGGGTGTCCGTTTCAGGATCCACATAGAAAATAGAAATCCCGTCCTTGTTGGCTTCAAATAAGTCGTGGTATTTTGTTTCACTGATTCTGAGAGCTTCTTCAGCGTCGACCCGCTCGGTGATATCGCGAAAATTGATCACTATTGCTTCGACACTAGGATCGGAAAGCAGGTTACTGAAGGTGCTCTGTATCCATCGCCACGAACCGTCCTTTTTCCTGAAACGATATTCAAGCGACGGAACATATGAAGGGTCATTGATCAAAGCGCCCATTTCGGTCAGAACCCTGGGAAGATCCTCCGGGTGGGTTAATTCTTCCGGGCTGGTGAAATGAATATCTTCCTGTTCAAAGCCAAACATCCTCATGGCCGAAGTACTGGCAAACTTGAATTTCCCGTCAGTTCCGATCAATACAATTCCGTCGGGGGCATGTTCAATGAGCGACCGGTACCGGTTTTCGGTTTTGCGTTTCTCTTCTTCGGCCAGTCTTCGTTGGGTATCATCATGCAAGGCTAGAATTACATGCTTCTTGTCATTGAGCAGCACAGGTTCGGTACTGAACAGGAGCCAGGCATTTGCCTGTCCGTTAGGCGTTTCAATGATTACCTTTTGTTCCTGGTCATGTATCTTCAACTGCTTATCTAAGGATTCCTTTATTGAAGCCCTGATATTACAGGCATAACAGAGCGATGAAAATCCGCAACCCTGATCATTTTCATGGCTGTTTACGCAGCCAAAGAATTCGCCGGACTTACTATTTTGCTTTCCATCAGGATCTTTGTAATATATGCGGGATGCAGCCGGATTAGCCCTAACAATTTTCTCGTTTTCATCGAGAACCAACATCCCAACCGGTGACGATGCCAGGATTGCCGTCAGATTGTCGTGTTCCTTCTGAAGCTGTTCTTCGGCATATAATCGCTGGATTGCAATTGACGCAAGGTTCACTAAAGATTCTATGAGCTTGCGTTTCGTGAGCGGGTTGTTTTTTTTGCACAAAATAACCATGCTTCCAAAGAGTTGATCTTCCCAGGCGAATGCGATGGTATAAAGGGTTGCAATGCCCAATATCCGTTCAATGCCCATGCATATGGTTTCATTCACGGTTCGTGCCGATAAGGTATATAATATCTTGTCGGTAAGTTGAAACAATTCCTTGCTGTGATACATTATTTTTTCCTCATCCGTCAGGTTTGATAACATTACTTCCAGTTTGAGGGCGTCAAATCCAAGTGTCTTTTTAATTTTTTCGATTACCTTATCCAATCCAAAGGAATGAGTTATTTTTACCGATTGATTGTGATCAACCAGGGTTGTAACAAACACGTAAGATTCTCCCGAAACCTCAAATATTCGTTTGCCAATATATTCATAGATTTCATGCCTTGACCTGGCTCTTACCAGCTTCCTGGCTACTTCGGAAATGAGTCGTTGTTCAACCAGATGACTCAGGACTTTTTCCTCGGCGGTGATGCGTACGGAAATCTCATTACGCAGATCGGACAGCAGGTCTAATTGGGCGCTCCTGCTTTTTTCAAGTGCAGCCACTGTGGCCTGAAGTTCCCCTTCCGTTTTTTTTCGTACAGTCAGTTCTCTTTCCATTTCCAGGGTACGCTGCTGCACCAGGATTTCAAGCCGTTCATTTTCCGTTATTTTCAGGTCTTCCGCTTCCTTAATCCTTAGCATGGCCAGTATCTGGGCCATAAGTTCCGATTCATCCACAGGTTTTGCCAGGAAAGCATCTGCCCCGGCCTCCAATGCCAGGATACGGCTTCGTGCGGTTACACTGGTGGCTGTGAGCATAACCACGGGGATATGTTTTAGCTGATCATCCGCTTTCAGGATCGAACAAACCTCGTAGCCATCCATCTCCGGCATCGCAATGTCGAGGAGAACTACGTCGGGTTTCCGGGTTTTGCAAATTTCAATCCCACTTTTACCCGATTGCGCCGAAAGGTAGGTTGCCTGAGGAAATGACTCCGACATCAGTACTTTTAGCACTACCAGGTTGTCCGGGTTATCATCGATAGCTAAAATTATAACAGTTCTGTTATCCATTGTATATTATTATCTTGCTGTGTGTTTCTTAATAATTACCTGGTGCTGAGCGCCCGGGTAACAGTTGTAGACGTTTTCGTCCCCTCGCCCCTCGCCCCTTTGCCATTTCCTGATTAAACTACTTACTGTTTTCTCCTGTCAGAACCATGTTAATCGTTTGATCCAACAGTTCATTATCGATTGGTTTTGAAATATACCCGTCAAATCCATAAGCCAGTAATTCTTCGCGATCGCCTTTCATGGCCCGGGCAGTAAGCGCGACAACCGGAATATGGCGTAAATTCTCGTCCTTCCTTATCTCGTCTAAGGTTGCGAATCCATCCATCCCGGGCAGCGAAATGTCAAGTAAAATCAGATCAGGCACCAGGGTCCGGGCTATTGTGAGCCCTTCAATTGACTCAGCTGCGCCGGAAATCTCATACCTGCCTGATAAAAGGGCTTTGACCGTTTCCAGGTTATCCGGGTTATCTTCAATCACAAGTATCACCGGTTTGCCCGGCCGCGATATTCCCGGTTTTAACTTAGTCTTTATATTCCTGGCAGGCGGATTCATCATGGTATGAATATGCGCCAGCAGTTCCGACCGGTTCACCATACCTTTCAGGATAATCTGGTGGATGTGATTGCCTTTTAAAAAAATCAGCTCCTGCTTCGTAATATGCTTCGCCGATAAGATGAGTACCGGTAACTGGCTGGTTTCCTGACGATTTCTGATTGCTGCGAGCACCTCAAACCCATCCACTTCCGGCATCATAAGGTCGAGGATCATGGCATCGGGAATGGAAATGCTTATTGCCTCCAGGGCTTCTTTCCCGTTGCGGGCAACGCTCAGGTTATACCCGTTTTTACTCAGGATATACGACATCTGAAGGATTTGCGCTTCGCTGTCCTCAACCAGTAAAATGTTTTTTCCTTTGCCTGATGAATTAGCCCTTGCATAACTGGCCGGGACAAGCGCAGGATCAGAACTATCAGCAGGTTCATACTTTGTTCCGGTCATAACTGTTTTTGTTATGGGCAGGATAACAGTAAAAGTTGAACCGGATCCCGGCTCACTTTGTACATCAATGCTTCCGTTAAGCATGATTATATACTTTTTCGCAATTGCCAGGCCCAGTCCTGTGCCCCCAAACCTGCGCGAAGTCTTTTCGTCGGCCTGCCTGAACTCATCAAATATGAGAGGGATAGTTTCCGGCTGAATGCCAATACCGGTATCTTTTACATGAATGAGGATGTTGCCGTTCAATTGTTCTGCGCTTATTTCCACTGCTCCTTCTTCAGTGAACTTTACCGCATTACTGATAATATTCTGAAGAATATGATGGATTTTGGCATTATCGCTTGTAATTTCCGGTAAATTCATTTCAACCGTGTTGCTGAGCCTGATTCCCTTTTCCCCTGCCAAAGGCTCCAGCGATTCTACAATGTTTTGTAACAGGGTATGTATATTAACCTTTGTAATGCTGATTTCCTCCTTGCCCGATTCAATCCTCGAAAGGTCAAGGATGTCGTTGATCAGAAGCAATAATTGTTTCCCGTTTTTTTCAATAATTCCCAGGTAATTAAATTCATCAGCGGGAATCAGGTCCTTGAGTTTCCGGGTCAATACCCCCGAAAGAGCGATAACAGAGTTGAGAGGAGTGCGGAGTTCATGGCTCATGTTCGACAAAAACGCGCTCTTGAACTGGTTAGCCTCATCAACCTGCTTTTTCTGCATCTTGAGTTCAATGTTATACTCCTTCAGTTCATCAGTCTGCATGGCTAATTCACGTGATTTCTCTTCCAGGTCGCTGTTTTGCTTATCCAGTTTCATTGAAATATCCGTAATTTCCTGGAAAGCCATCACCCCGTGAAGACGGGCGGTAAGCATATACCGGATATCATTGAGTACTTGCAGGGCTGAAGGCGGAAAATCGGTCAGGCTGGCCAGGGAAATGATGGCAATCATCTCTGTTCCCTTCAGAATGGGCATTGTAATGATGTCGCGTGGCTTGAATTTCCCGGTGACGGTGGGGAAACTGAACACAGTATCCTTAGGTATCTTCGGAATACGAACAATCTTTTTCTCGGTCAGCACGGCGCCGAATTCTCCTTCCAGGTCATTTACCGAAAAGGGGTTGCAGTTTGACGTGCTCAGCCCGATGGATTCATACAATTCATAATGCGACTTCCCGCTGTTCAGTAAATAGATTGCGGCAACCTGGGAACTGGTCTGTGTGCGGAGCGACTTCAGCAACTCTTTACAGAACGGCCGTAATTCATTTTCCTTTATCAGAATCTGCGATATCGCAGCAACATTTCCCTTGACTGACAATTCATGCTGAACGGCAACGGCCATATTGTTAAAGGCCGTTGCCAGGACCCCTATCTCGTTCGTGGAATCATAGCTGCTCCTTGAACCGTAATTCCCCTCCCGGTAACGATCGGCAACACTGGTCAATGCCCGCAGGGGTGTTCGGATTCCTTTGAAAATAGTATAAACAACTATCACTGAAAGCAGTAAAATCCCTGTCACTATAATCCGCAAACGTGAAACGAGTTGTTCTTTCTCTTTTTCGGCATTATTATAAAAAGTGTTTGCCTTAGCAGAAGCAAATTCCATTAATACCCGCATCTGACTTAACATCTTTTCGCGGTATTGAACATGCTCCGTTTTATACGCTTTATAAGTCGCGGACAGATTACCCTGCCTGCGAAAATTTATTACCCTGTCGATCAGCGGTCTCCAGTTTTTAAAAGACACATAAGCGCTGTCGATCTGGTTTTTT
>JANXXZ010000353.1 GCA_025350385.1 Bacteroidales bacterium | reverse complement strand
ACCATGAAGATTGCAGCTAAATGCGGTCTCGGCCAATCAGTTGCCAATCCGTTTATCTCGATCGTTGATAACTTCAGGGAAGAAATCATTTACTAATCCAGCCGTTGAATAACTAATCGAACAGGAGAATCTGCCATGAGTAAATATCTAGTCAATCTTAAAATCAATAATATCCCCATTTCGGTGGAGGAAGGAACAACTATACTGGACACCGCAAAGCGATTGAATTTCCGTATTCCAACACTCTGCAACCACCCTGACCTGACAGTTGCAGGGAATTGCCGTGTTTGCGTGGTGGAAGTTAAAGGAGCACGCCTGCTTTCCGCATCCTGCGCCACACCGGTATCAGAAGGCATGGAGGTGTTCACAAACAGCGAAAAAGTTCGTATTGCCCGCAAACATATCGTTGAATTACTTCTTTCGGAGCATAATGCGGATTGCACCAAGTGCTTCAAAAATGGCCATTGTGAACTCCAGGAATTAGCCAGTGAATATCGTATCGGCGACCATGTATTTATCGATCTTGTACAGAAAAATATAAAACACCTTGATATTTCATCTCCCTCAATAACAAAGGACCAGAGCAAATGCATCAGGTGTCAGCGTTGTGTCCGCACCTGCAGCGAACTTCAGGCAGTCAGTGCACTTGCTGTTGTCCATAAAGGAAACCATCAGGCCATTTCAACATTTATGAATAAGCCTATGAGTGATGTTGTTTGCACAAACTGCGGTCAGTGCATAAATCGTTGCCCGACCGGTGCATTATATGAACGTAACTATATTGAGGAAGTCTGGAATGCAATCTACGATCCAAAGAAATTTGTCGTCGTGGAAACAGCTCCAGCAACCCGAGTTGCGCTGGGCGAAGACTTGGGAATCGATACCGGTACGAGGGTAACTGGAAAAATGGTTGCTGCGCTTAGGAAAATGGGGTTCAACAAAGTCCTGGATACCGATTTTACAGCTGACCTTACGATCCTGGAAGAAGGCACTGAGTTACTCACACGATTGAAGAAAGCTATTGTTGACAAGGACGAAACAGTGAAACTCCCGATGATGACTTCCTGCTCACCCGGCTGGATCAAGTTCCAGGAACATATGTTCCCAGGATTACTTGACAATCTCTCCTCATGCAAATCTCCGCAACAGATGTTCGGAGCTCTCGCAAAAACATATTATGCTGAAAAGGTCAATATCAAAGCTGAAAACATGGTTGTGGTCTCCATCATGCCTTGTACAGCTAAGAAATATGAGTGTAACCGCCCTGAGATGCGCGACAGCGGATTCAAAGATGTTGATTATGTTCTCACAACCAGGGAACTGGCAATGATGGTTAAACAAGCAGGCATTGATTTTGAAAAACTTGAAGATGATCAGTATGACAGCATACTGGGAGAATCAACTGGTGCCGCAGTGATCTTCGGGGCAACCGGTGGTGTGATGGAAGCGGCCCTGCGTACAGCCTATGAATTGGTCACTGGTCATGAAGTTCCTTTTACAAACCTGAATATTAAACCAGTCCGTGGAATGGAGGGAGTGAAAGAAGCATCCATCAAGATCAAAAATACAGTGCCCGCATGGAGTTTCCTCGAGGGTGTTGAATTAAACGTCGCAGTAGCACATGGTCTTGCAAATGCCAAGAAACTGATGGAAGCCGTACAAAGCGGTGAAACCAACTATCATTTCATCGAGATCATGGGTTGCCCGGGCGGTTGTATTGGCGGCGGCGGACAACCTATTCCAACTTCTCCTGAAATACGAAGGAAGCGCACTGAAGCAATCTACGCTGAAGATATGGGTAAAAACCTTCGTAAATCACATGAAAACCCGGAAGTAGCAGAAGTTTATAAGGACTACCTGGGTGCACCACTTGGCCATAAATCGCATGAATTACTGCATACTCATTACAAAGCAAGGAAACGATATTAAACTAATCAGCAGTTGAAAAGAGCCGTTTTGTACGGCTTTTTTCATTTATGAGAAGTAGGTTTGAGACACTCTACCTATTAAAAAATTTAGATTTAATTTAAATTCATTGTTATTTAATTAACACTGTGAATTTAATAACAAATAATTTGTTTATCATATTTACCTGAATTACTTTTGCAAAACCGTTCAGCTTATAGCAATCACATCTCAAATACATGATTATCAGTGATAAAAGAAATTCAGAGTCCTATTGAATCACCCCGTTGCAAGCGGACTTGGTTTCTAAATAACCATTGCATGTCGTTAATTTCGGAACACACAACGGGGATTCTCCCCTCAGATAGGATAGAGTAAAACCATCAGGCATTTATAACCGGATGAAAATATAAAAACCAAAATAAACAAAATGGCAACGATCAATTCATTGGATGATTTAAGGAAAATCAAGGCCGGAGTGCAGGCCAGGATGACCTTGAGAGAGCACAGCAACACTCCGGATCAGCTTGTTCAGATCAAGGTAGCTATGGCTACCTGCGGAATTGCTTCAGGTGCAAAAACAGTTATGGATTTCCTCATTACCGAACTCGATAAACGCAACATCGAGGCCGCAGTTACACAAACCGGGTGCATGGGATATTGCTATGCCGAACCTACTATCGAAGTAACTGTTCCCGGGAAAGAGCCATTGGTATTCGGATGCGTTGATACCAAAAGAGCTGATCTGATTATCGAAAAATATATCAAGAATGGTGAACTCGTTGAGGGTATCATTCCGGTGAACTACGAATCAATTGACGAAAAGTAAACCAGGAGGACAAAAATATGGCAAAATACAAAATGCATCTGCTCGTTTGTGGCGGTACCGGTTGCCGGGCCTCCGAAAGCGAAACGATATTTCACGACCTCAAAACCACGATTGCCAGTAAAGGACTTGAAAATGAAGTCCAGGTCATTACTACTGGCTGCTTTGGTTTTTGCGAAAAGGGACCCATCGTAAAAGTAATGCCCGACAATACTTTTTATACCAGGGTAACTCCTGCCGATGTCACTGAAATTATTGAAGAACATGTAATCAAAGGCCGTAAAGTTACCCGGCTTCTTTATATAAATCCCGAAACACAGGAAAGTGTTTCTGATTCGAAGCACATGGGATTTTACCGTAAACAGATCCGTATTGCTTTGCGCAATTGCGGATTTATTGATCCCGAAAATATTGACGAGTACATTGGCCGCGACGGGTACCAGGCATTAGGCAAATGCCTCACAGAAATGACTCCCGAGCAGGTAATTGAAATGATGAAGAAAAGCGGGCTTCGTGGCCGCGGAGGAGGCGGATTTCCTGCCGGTCTGAAATGGGAAATTACCCGTGCATCAATGGCTGACCAGAAATACGTGGTTTGCAATGCCGACGAAGGCGACCCCGGTGCATTCATGGACCGTTCTATCCTCGAAGGCGACCCTCATTCGGTTATCGAAGCTATGGCAATCTGCGGATATTGTATTGACGGTTCAAAAGGACTTGTATATATTCGAGCCGAATACCCGCTTGCAATCGACCGGCTGAAAACTGCCATCGGACAAGCCCGGGAATACGGGCTGTTAGGAGATAACATCCTTGGAACCGGCTTCAGTTTTGACATTGAGCTTCGGTATGGCGCAGGTGCATTTGTATGCGGAGAAGAAACGGCGCTTATCCATTCGATGGAAGGCCTCCGTGGCGAACCTACAGTTAAACCTCCGTTCCCTTCGGTGTCAGGTTATCTTGGCAAACCAACCAATGTAAACAACGTTGAAACCTTTGCCAATGTTCCTGTGATCATAAATCGCGGAGCTGAATGGTTTTCAAGCATCGGAACCGAAAAATCCCGTGGAACCAAAGTATTTGCACTTGCCGGGAAAATCAATAACGTAGGTCTAATAGAAGTTCCGATGGGAATTAGCCTGCGTGAAGTAATATTCGAGATTGGCGGCGGGATAAAAGACGGAAAGAAATTCAAAGCCGTCCAGACCGGTGGTCCATCAGGTGGCTGCCTGACAGCGAAACATCTTGACACTCCTATTGATTATGACAACCTGATAGCAGCCGGGTCAATGATGGGTTCAGGAGGTATGATTGTGCTGGATGAGGATGACTGCATGGTATCTATCGCCAAGTTCTACCTCGATTTCACTGTTGAAGAATCCTGCGGAAAATGTGCACCCTGCCGGATCGGTAACAAACGGCTGATCGAGATCCTCGAAAAGATATGTAAGGGCAACGGAACCATGGAAGACCTTGATAACCTGCGCAATCTTGGCCAGGTTATTAAGGATACCTCACTCTGCGGACTTGGGCAGACCTCTCCAAACCCTGTGCTTTCCACGATGGATAACTTCTACCATGAGTATCTTGCTCATGTGGTGGATAAGAAGTGTCCGAGCGGACAATGTAAGGCTTTACTCCGATATATTATAGATGCAGAAAACTGCGTAGGTTGTACAGCCTGTGCCCGTATCTGCCCTGTGAATGCTATAAGCGGTGAACGCAAAGGTGTTCATATAGTTGACCAGGCTGTTTGTATTAAATGTGGCGCCTGCCTGGAAAAATGCAAGTTCAATGCTGTGTTCATCAAATAAAAAGAGGAACGAACTATGGAAATGATCAAAGTAACTATAGATAATAAAGTCATTGAGGTTGAGAAAGGCACTACTATTCTAGATGCCGCCCATACTGTGGGAATCAACATCCCAACGCTGTGCTACCTGCACCTCCATGACCTGAATATCACAAATAAACCTGCCGGCTGCCGGGTTTGTGTGGTTGAAGTAAAAGGCCGCCGTAACCTTGCCCCTGCCTGTGTTACCGAATGCACCCCCGGGATGGAAGTAAGCACACATAACATCCGGGTTCTCAATTCACGTAAAACCGTGCTCGAACTGATTCTCAGTGATCATCCGACCGATTGCCTTATCTGCCCGAAAAGCGGAAGCTGCGACCTCCAGTCGCTTGCCCAGGAAATGGGAATCCGCCAGATCAGGTATGAAGGTGAGCAGTCCACCTATCGTGAAGATACTTCACCGGCCATTATCCGCGATGTGGATAAGTGTATCATGTGCCGTCGTTGTGAAATGATGTGCAATGATGTGCAAACCGTAGGGGTGCTTTCGGCAGTGAACCGTGGATTTATGGCCGTTGTTGCGCCGGCTTTCGAACGGAACCTGGATCACAGCGAATGTACATATTGCGGTCAATGTGTTGCAGTTTGTCCAACCGGAGCCTTAACCGAAGTGGATCATACCAACAATGTGATCCGCACCCTGGCTGATCCTTCAAAAACTGTAATTGTCCAGACCGCTCCTGCAGTTCGCGCCGCTTTGGGTGAAGAATTTGGCATGGAAGCCGGAACACTGGTTACCGGTAAAATGGCAGCCGCTTTGCGCCGATTAGGTTTCGATTATGTATTTGATACCGATTTTGCTGCCGACCTCACCATTATGGAAGAAGGCACCGAACTGCTCGATCGCATAACCCGTCATTTAAAGGGCGATACAACTGTGAAACTCCCAATTCTTACTTCATGCTGCCCAGGCTGGGTGAGTTTCTTTGAACACCAGTTCCCCGATATGCTCGATATTCCTTCAACCGCCCGATCACCGCAGCAGATGTTCGGTTCGATAGCTAAAACATATTTCGCTGAAAAGCTGGGCATAAAGCGTGAAAACATGGTTGTTGTTTCTATCATGCCCTGCCTGGCCAAGAAATACGAATGCTCACGCAACGAATTTAAAGTGGACGGAAACCCTGATGTGGACTTTGCTGTTTCAACCCGGGAACTTGCGCATCTTATCAAACAGGCCAATATTAATTTCCTGGAACTTCCTGATGAAGATTTCGACAGGCCATTAGGTGATTCAACCGGAGCTGCTGTTATTTTCGGTGCAACCGGTGGTGTTATAGAAGCCGCTACCCGCACTGCCTATGAAGTATTTACAGGTAAGAAACTGGATAAGGTTGACTTTGAGCAACTCCGTGGCATGGAATGGATTCGCAGGGCGGAAGTTGATTTTGATGGATTTCCTATCAAAATCGGCATTGCTCATGGACTTGGAAATGCCCGTAAACTGCTGGAAGAGATCCGCGACGGGAAAGCCGATTTTCATGCCATTGAAATAATGGCTTGTCCCGGTGGTTGTATCGGTGGTGGCGGACAACCGTTGCATCATGGTGATTCATCGATCCTGAAAGCCCGCACAGCGGCACTTTACCGCGAAGATGCAGGAAAAGCAATTCGTAAATCGCATGAGAATCCTTTCATACAGAAGCTTTATGAAGATTTCCTCGGAAAGCCATGTGGTCATAAATCGCACCATTTGCTGCACACTCACTATTTCGACAAGAGCAATCCTGTTGAAATTGAGTAAACGTAACTAACTGCAATGGAAATAATAATTTTAAAGAAGATCTGATATGGCAAGTATAAACATAAAACTCAATATTGAAAAGTTGGGCCAGTTGCAGGCAATCTGCAAAGAATTTAATAATGACAAAGGCGAACTGATCAATGTGCTTCACAAAGCGCAACACCTTTTCGGCTACCTGCCGGCAGAAGTGCAGGAAGTGATAGCTCACGAACTCAACACATCCGCGGCCCATGTTTACGGTGTAGTTACATTTTACTCATTCTTCACTATGACACCCAAGGGCGAGCATCCCATAAGCATTTGCATGGGCACTGCCTGCTATGTGCGGGGAGCCGAAAAGGTACTGGACGAATTTAAACGTATCCTAAAAGTAAAAGTAGGTGAGACAACCCCTGACGGCCAATTCTCCCTGAGTTGCCTTCGTTGCGTTGGCGCCTGCGGCCTTGCACCGGTAGTCCTGGTTGGGGACAAAGTATTCGGACGCGTTGCTCCGGATGGGGTAAAGGATATCATCGAAGAATACAGCAAGTAGCCAGGTATTGACTGTTGTAAGACCTGTTAAATTGTTTTTCATGATTGCATCAGGTAAAACTGTCCTCGTAAAAAAGGACAGTTTTTTTGTTTTCGAAAATCCATGACTATAAGAAATGAATTTTTGGGCAGACAAAAGAAAAAAAGGTTAGATTTACCACGAGAACTGAACTCTACCAATTCAGCAATTAATCCTTATATTTGCTTTGAATAACAGCCAATTCCTCATTGCATGACATCCGAACCGAACGAAATCTCCGGCCTCCAGCAGGAAATTGAAAAGCTTGCCGCTGAAAACAGCGATCTGAAAGCTAAGCTGGGCAAACTGAAAGATATTGAGGCTCTTGAAAAAGAAGCAGATGAAATCAGGGCACAGGCCGAAAAAGCCAATCGTATCAAGAGTGATTTCCTCTCGATGATGAGCCATGAAATCCGTACTCCGATGAACGGAGTAGTCGGAATGACCAGTCTACTCATGGATACCAAGCTTACCCCCGAGCAACAGAATTATACTGAGACTCTTAGGGTCAGCGCTGATAACCTCATGGGAATTATCAATGACATCCTCGATTTTTCGAAGATAGAGTCGGATAAACTCACCCTGGATGAAGCATCCTTTGAATTAAGGCGTTGCATCGAAGAATCACTGGATGTTTATGCCCAGAAAGCAATAGATAAGGGTGTTGACCTGCTTTACATGCTTCAGCCTGATGTACCGCCTTACCTGGTAGGTGACATGAAAAGGATCAGGCAGGTAATCGGAAACCTGGTCAATAATGCCATTAAATTCACCGACGAAGGTGAAATTTTTATCTCGGCCGAAAAATACAAGGAGGGCAAGGACAGCTGCGAAATTCTTATATCAGTTAAGGATAGCGGTGTCGGGATACCGAAAGAGAAACTTTCAATGATATTTGAAGCTTTTACCCAGGGTGAATCCTTTCCCAACCGTCGTTACGGTGGAACCGGGCTAGGGCTTTCCATTGCAAAACATATTGTGGGCCTGATGGGCGGCACAATGTGGGCCGAAAGTACCCCTGGGAAAGGATCAACTTTCTTCTTCACCGTTAAGTTAAAGACTGCTGATACTCCGACAACTAAATTATACATCCGCGGACAGATTCCTGAACTCAA
>JANXXZ010000348.1 GCA_025350385.1 Bacteroidales bacterium | reverse complement strand
GGTTTCCTGCTGCTCTCCATCATGAGAGGCACTTTTTCGATCAGGACATTGCTGGTATCAAGTCCGTACGATTTCACATCCGATACCCCCAGGTGGGCCAGCAAAGAATAGTTATCCATAATAAACTGGTCGAAAACAGGGAAATCGTAATCATAATTCTGTACCCTCCTGATAATGATAAACCTGAAATCGGCAGGTATATGGTGTTTCTTTAATGAAGGATAATTTGAATCCAGATGGAGCTCATTATTTTCAACCATATCTTTAAGTACCTGCATGAAAAACAGGTTGATCCTGGGTTGTTTTTTGAACCCGACACGGAATTCAACCCTGGTCAGTACCCCGGGTATCAGCTTTTCAACTGAATATTCGAGAGTATGCGGTTCATCCATAATATGCACATGCAAGAGCCAGTATGTATCTGCTCGTTTTGGGTTTTTATTGAAAATGGAGTACAGCACTTTCGACTCCACGTCGGAAGCGTAATCAGCCCGGGTAAGATATACCAGGTGAGTGGAATATTTTGGAATTGTTTCATCTTTGCTTAGGTCCTTGAATGCTTCAAAATGGTCGGCTATTTTGACAAAGCGTGTAAACTGGTTTTTAAGGTTCCTTGCCCTGTACCACACAAACATCACGAATGCAATAATTCCTGCAAGTAAAAGGGTAAACCATCCACCGTGCATAAATTTAGTGAGGTTGGCTGCCAGGAACGAACCTTCGATCAGCAAATACAGTGCGACGAAGCCGACTATGAAAGCCGTTTTACGCCTTATCCTGCGGAGATAGAACATCATGAGGAAAGTCGTCATCAGCATGGTTATGGTGATGGCCAATCCGTAGGCTGCTTCCATATTTGAGGAATTCTTGAAAAGGAGGATGACCCCTACACAAGCCACAAACAAAAGCCAGTTAACCGAAGTAATATACATCTGGCCCTTTTTGTTTGTTGGATACATAATGCGAAGTTTTGGCCAGAGATTTAGCTGTATGGCTTCACTGATAATTGTGTAGGATCCGCTGATAAGTGCCTGGCTGGCTATTACGGCCGCAGCTGTTGAAACAATTACACCAAGAGGTAAGAACCAATGCGGCATAACGCCAAAGAACGGGTTTGGGATAGCCGAGGCAGGAACATCCTGATTCAGTATCCATGCACCCTGGCCGAGATAATTTAGAATCAGGGCTGTCTTAACATAAATCCATGAAATCCGGATATTTTGCAGGCCACAATGTCCAAGATCGGAGTAAAGCGCTTCAGCTCCTGTAGTGCATAGGAAAACAGCTCCGAGCAATACGAACCCGTGTGGATAATTGTAAAGCAGGTTAATGGCGTACCAGGGATTAAATGCCTTCAGTACTGCGGGGTAATAAATGATCTGGCTGATCCCCAGCACTGCAAGCATCATAAACCAGATGAACATCATGGGGCCGAATGATTTACCGATAGCGGCAGTTCCGAATTGCTGGATCAGGAAAAGGGCAGTAATGATTCCCAACGCAATGGGGATCACTGAGAAACCCGGATGGGTCAGGAGCAAGCCTTCAACTGCCGATATAACCGTGATTGAAGGTGTGATAATGCCATCAGCCAGCAATGCGCTTCCGCCTATGATCGCAACTACGTAAAGCCATTTTTTTTTCTTACGGACCAGCGCATACAGGGCAAGGATTCCGCCTTCTCCTTTATTGTCGGCCCGGAGGGTAATCAGCACATATTTTATGGTAGTCTGAAGGGTAAGAGTCCAGATAATGCATGAAATAGCGCCAAGAATAAAGCTTTCGGTAATGCTGCCATGTGAACCTGACAAAATGGCTTTCATTACATAGAGGGGAGATGTTCCGATATCGCCGTAAACAATACCCAGTGTTATTACCAGCCCGGTAAAAGTAATAGGAGTGACTATTTTAGTTGTTCTCATTTGATCTCAGTACAGTCTGATTTGAAAGATGGTTAATAATTGATGACAGGGGAAGACCCGGTATGTCTTTCCCGGGGTGATATTGCATTTTCGGTTTGAGGTATTACATGTCCCTTGCGATGCGGAGTGTGCGGATGCCATCCGACAACCCCCACCATAATGAAGAATCCGACGATATAGGCAACTGTTACATGCCAGCCTCCTCTCACATAGTTAACTACTGATTTAGCTTCAGGATACATATTCGAGAGGGCTACGCCCGCTGATGATCCGAACCAGATCATGGATCCTCCGAATCCGACGCTGTAGGCTAAAACGCCCCAGTCATAACCGCCCTGTTCCAGGCAAAGCTTCGTAAGAGGTATATTATCAAAAACCGCTGATACAAATCCAAGGATAAAAGCACTGTATACAGATGCTTTTGGCAGTTCTTCAACGGGCATTAGTGAAGCACAGGTAACCAAGGCTATCAGGAAGATAGTTCCCTGCACTGATTTTGGGATTTCCTGCCAGGGCGCTTTATGGAAAAGTGTACCTATCAGAATTGCAATCCAGACTCCGACAGCCGGAAAATCAAGCATCCAGTTTGTGATAATCGCTCCTACCAGTATCATCAGCACAATGCCTAGTTTTTGATAATCGATTTTTGTTCCTTTGGCTGCATCTTTTAAGATCGGCTGATACCGGTCCTGCTGCTTTGCTGCAATAATTCCAAAAATGGCAAAAGCTGCAATGGAGCCTACAAATCCATGTAATACATCCA
>JANXXZ010000337.1 GCA_025350385.1 Bacteroidales bacterium | reverse complement strand
TGTTTCGCCCTTTTTAAATTCCCCGGTGACAAGGTCGAGTTCCGACCATTTGGCAATAAACGAAAAACGGTAATCAGCCTGATTTTTTGAATAGAAAAACACAAAAGCACCGTGGGTAATGTTTTGGTCAATATGCTTGATGGCAATTTCACGTAATCCCTGTCGGTTGCGGTCGATGCGGATGCTGTCGTCCACTTCCACCTCAAAAATGGCAATTGACTTTCCATCATCCAATTTTACAATTCCGGTTTGTTTCCCCGATTTTACTTTTTCATTTTCCGAAAAAGGGTTTAATGGATTGCTGAAATATTGAACTTTACTAAAAAGCAATGAAAACAGGGGTTTCCAGTTTGCTTCAAAGTTGAAGTCTTTTCTAAGTATATCTTTTAATTCTTTTTCTTTCATGCCAGCTATTTGCTAAAACTTTCGGTAATAATTATTTCAGGATTTAAAACTCTTGGTTTTATTACCTGAACCTCTTGATATATTTCTTCTTCCTCTTGCTTCAATGGATAACTTTTTAGGATTCCAATCACTCTTTCGAGAATGATAACAGGTTTTAACGGACTTTTTTTAACTGCTTTGTGAAGCTTGTTAATATCACGTTGTAAATTCTGGAATCTTCCTTTCCGTATGGCTTCCTTTGCAATGATTATCAATTGAGTTTCCTGGTCGTTTGTAAAAGGCAGATTCAGCATGGCGTCTAAGTAAGCAATTGCACTTTTTTCATTCGGACCCTGAGTTATATCAACTTTTTTGTCTTTTGCTTTCTCATCTTCCACTTTGTCAGCAAAAACCTGTATGGCAGATTTTACCTGTTCGTGGTGGTTTTCGTGTAATGCAACTCCCTTTTCTTCCTGAAATGCCTCAAATTGTCGAACAGTTTCCAAAAAAGTTAGTTCTTCCACTTCATAGTCCGGTTTGACATAGATAAACGCATCTCTCTTATCGTCTTTAATAAAACAGATAGTGCCGTTCTTCAATACTGTATTTTTTCTACCAACTCTTGCCCGCAAAGGCATGTTTTTGATTTGCTTGAACAGCGTTGGATTTTTTTCTTTTATATCACGAATCATCATTAAATACGAATGTTTTTCGTCTTTCTCTTCCTCCATTTGTTTGTCAAACAAACCATAAGTTTCAAATTCTTCATCGGGCGAATAAATCTGGCTATCTTCACCCAAAGCCGCATGAAACGCCTGTAATTTCATAATTGCCTTTTTCTCCAATTCAATATCGCTATTAACCTTTGCAGTTGGATAAAAATTGAAAACGTATACCTCATTAGCAGTTGAACCAATACGGTTTACCCTTCCAATACGTTGCATTAATTTGGTTGAATTCCAAGGCGTATCATAATTTACAATCACGTTTGACCTATGCAGATTTATTCCTTCAGCCAATACTTCAGTTGAAATTACAATGTCGTAGTCATCACTTTGTTCTGATTTAGCAATGTTAGCATCAAAGTTCTTTCTGATTGAAGGCATTTTGTCTTTTCTTGAATGACTGTCAACCGCTAGGATTCTGAAATTTACGTGCTTTGGTAATTCCTTAAATAAATAATCAGTTGTTTCTTTGCTTTCTGAAAATACTACCAATTTAGATTGTGGATTAATTTTTTTACTTAGCAAAGTATTTTTTAAATACTCAATAAACACATCCAATTTTGGGTCTTCAATTATTTTAATCCAGTCTTTATTTAGGTCTTTTAAAAGTTCATAATCATTTTTTAAACCGGGCAAAAAGTTATATTCAAAATCATCAGGCTCACAAATCTCGATGGTTGGGTCATCAATTGATTTTTCAATTATCAGGTTGAGTAATTCTTCTTCTTTACCCTCATTAATCATATCCGAAACAGGCAAATTTGGAGCAATGTAAATTTTACCATTTTCAAACATCGTTACCATTGCCTTGGTAGCCATTAAAAATCTTTCCAATGACTGTTTGAAAGCAAAGAAACTGCTATCAATACGTTTAACAAGCAATGTTTTCATGATACGGGCTAATTGGCCTGAAATCATATCTGCTTGTTTATATTTACTTTTCTTTGGTTGTTTTAAAAATCCAATTGCTCTGTAACGATTATAAGTCAAGCCCTGAGTTTCATCGCTTAAAACAAAAATGGTTTTATCATATAAGGCTTCTAAATGAGGTTCAAGCTGGTAAAAAATCTTTTGAGGTTGTCTTACAATTGGAAATTTAATACCCTGATTTATTAAGTCTTCCGAATATTGTTTGTGTGCTAATAAATCTGTTCTGGTTCTCCGAACAATTAATGGTTCAATTACTTTTATTCTGATTTTCTCATAAACCTTTTTTACTCCGGCTTGTACTGTCTTAATGTCTGGTTCTTTCTTTAATTTTCTGTAGGCATCAATCTGTGTGCGGAAGAAGTTTTGCAAATTACCAATTTCAAGAGTTGAGTTTTTACTGTCCTGAAACAAATAAACTAGGTTTGCAATGTCCTCCGGTCTGTTATTTAATGGAGTTGCAGAAACTAGTATAATTTTCTTTTGCACAACAGTCCCATTAGGTAAAATCCGTCTTGTTGGAGTTTTGCATATTTTCTGTAATTCGTTATACATCGAAGCGGTGTCAGACCTGAATTTATGGGCTTCATCAACGATAATTAAATCGTATTTAGCAGGGTCAGTTACTTTATGCAAACTACCATTTGTGACAATTTTAACGTTGTCTAAACGGAATTTTTCAGTTGTTTCAGTCCAGTTTTCTTTTAAAGCTGGCGGTACAATTATTAGAGTTCTTGAACGATGTGATGGAAAACCGTTTGAATAGAAGTATTTTTTTGCGATTATAGTAGCCACTATTGTTTTACCTAACCCAACAACATCAGCCAGAATAAAGCCACTATGTTTAACCATTTTGGCATAACCATCATTTACAGCATCAATTTGATAAGAAAGTCGTTTAAAACCTTTTGGCAAATCAGAAATTGAGTTTGGGTCAAATTCGATACTTCGTCCAAAATACTCAACAAGAAATTTAAGATAAACCTCATAGGGTGTGTAAGTGTCGTTTAAGTAAGTTTCCTTTTGAAGTTTTTCAATGTATTCTTCTGCTATTGGAATTGATTCCTCCCAAAGTTTATTAAATGTTTCGGTCGCAAATTCTATATCTGTATTTTCTCGTAGTTCAACATTAAATTCAAAGTTTCTTGAAAGCCCGGCATCAGTCAAATTACTTGAACCGGTAATCACAGAACCATAACCGTGGTCATGCTTTTCTTTCTCTCTAAAAATGTAAATTTTAGCATGAATATTCTGCTTCGGATGAACCTTGATTTTCACTTTTCTGGTTACAATATCCGAAATGAGTTGAAGCATTCCATTTTCAACTTCTTTGTCATATTCAGCTGCTTGTATGCTTTTCTTTATTTCAAGAAAAAATTCGTCTTGTGCCCTTTCAGCGTTGCTGTCAAAAAGTAAACCTTGTTGGCTTGCTTCATTAATCAGATTATCAATATTAATTCCGACTAAGATTCTGATTTCTTCCGCTTTTTCTACAAACTCTCTTATTCTGAAATAGCCAGAAGCTCTGAAATAGCCCACCAAAGCATCAAAGAAATGAATATTCCTGTATTTAAATATCCCCTCAATTTTGCTAATAAGGGTATTGTCAGCTTCGTTTGTAAAAAATTTGCTACTCATAAAGTTTTCAATGATTCTTTAAGTCCATCCTTCAAATATTTCAAGTTACCAAGATTGCTTTCAATAACGGACTGAATAAATTCAATTTCAATTTCTTTTTCTGGTTTGTCCAGAATTTCAGCGAGAATAGGAATCATCTCTTTTGTTGCAACTCTTTCATTCCTTTCGATTTTACTCAAAATGGAAGTGTCAATGTCAAGAGCCGCAGCCACTTTTCTAAGAGGTAAATCTCTTTCTTCTCTTACTCTCCTTATGTACTCTCCAAATGATTTCATTTTGACAGAATTGTTTTGACAGAATTATCAAAAATAGTAAAAATATTAATCGAAGCGATGGTGCGGAGGTAAAATTTCAGGCTCTTTTGGCTGCGAAGCGGTCGCCCGTGTGTTTGGGCAGCCAAATGTGCCTGAATGTGCGGTGGGTTTCCGTTTTCTTTTTTGTCTTTATGCAGCAAAAATTCCTTTGTCAATCTGTCGTCTGTTTTGTCTTTTTACAATGACCGCTAACTTAGATATATCCGCTATTATTGCGTCTATTTTTCTTATAGCAAAAAGTGCGTATTCTCTTAATAAATGATAATTGCTATCTCATTAACCTTTCAAAGATAGGAACTCTAATGTTCTATAATCGCGAACTTATAAATATTTCATTTACTTTAGAGAATAAGAAAAACTAAAACCTAATCATCAGCAATAACGCCAGCCCACCTATTAAAAAACTCATCACATTCATCATAAAACTGAGCAGGAAGGCGCCGCTGGGTTTGAAGTATTTCCTGCAGGTTAACAGTAAAAACAGGGCTTCCAGCACGAAAGCCGCCAGCTCTCCTACGGGAATGGCCCAGGAATTCAGGAATAAAGGGAAGAGGAACCATACCATCGGGAGGGTGATGAGGTTGGCGAGTATAACAAAGAGTAAGATTTTCAAAGGCTTTTTGGCAAGTTTAAGGTAAACAAATGCAACCATGATCTGCAGCGCCAGGGTAAGCAACAGGGCTTTCAGGAAGGCGGCCCAGGTAGTGGAATCCTTCATGAAAGGGGTGACGTCCTTCACTTCCAGACGGTCGTCGTAAACGGTTACTTCGTACACCGAGTTAAAACTCTCATTGGCAAAAACATTACTTTGCCGGGTGGTGTCGTTGAATTTCAGGAAAAGTTTCTGGAAATCTTCATAACTGCCTGCTACCGAACTGCATTTCTGCTGTCCGCACATAAACCGGCGCGGGCCGTTTTTTGTCGCAAGTGAATCAATTACATTAAAGGTCTCAAATTGGCTCTGCAACTGCCATCCGTCCAAAAGAGTTACAGGTTTAGTGGTTTTATAAACCAGTTTGAACTGCATTGTTGGTTTAGGGGCGGCATCGGCAAATGCTAGTTTGATGGTTATAAAAACGGTGATTACGATCAGGCTTATTATCCGGGATGGTTTCATTGAAGGAAAGCTGGTTAATTGTAGCTGTATTAAGAATCAAAAATAGGTACTTTTGTTCAAGAGTGGATTTATTTTACCGCAGAGACGCAAAGGAAACTGCAAAGGCGCAAAAGATAATAAGTTCACCGGCGAAAACAGGATTAACCTGAATGAATAGAAAATAGCAGTATGCCGGATCATACACTTTCCAAATCAACTTTTATCAAGGGATTGCAATGCCTGAAAGCTTTGTATCTCTATAAAAACAGGTATTTCCTGCATGATCCGCTGAGCCAGGAGCAGCAGGCAGTATTCGCCAGGGGATGGGATGTCGGAAAACTCGCGCAAAGCCTGTTCCCTGGAGGGATTGAATTGCCAAGGCCGGGCGCATCATCTGCTAAAAAGACCCTTGAACTGATTGCCAAAGGACAGGCTGTGATTTATGAAGCCTGCTTTATGTTTAATAATATCCTGATTGCCATTGATATCCTTCAGAAAACGGAAACCGGCTGGAAAGCCATTGAAGTGAAAAGTTCGCGGGTCATTTCTCAAACTTATCTGTATGATGCTTACCTTCAATACTACGTTATCAGCGGGGCAGGGGTGAAGCTGGAAGATTTCAGCCTTCTGCATATCGATCCCGGATATGTCCGCCAGGGTGACCTGGCTCTGCAACGGTTATTTAAAAGTCAATCCGTTTTCGTGCAGGCAAAAGAACATGAGGAATGGGTTAGGGAACAGCTGGTTGAAATGAGAGCGGCGGTTAATTCAGGCAAGTCTCCTGAAATCGAAATCGGCCCGCACTGCTTCTATCCCTACAATTGCGAATTTCACGGGCATTGCTGGAAAAAAGTACCATCACCTTCGGTATTTGATCTCGATTCATTCAGCCTGGAGGAGCAGTTCCGGCTGTATCATAGCGGATTTGTAAGGCTTGATTCTGATTTCACTGCAGGATTGGATATTTCGGAAAAACAAGCCATCCAGCTCAGCAGTCACCTGG
>JANXXZ010000306.1 GCA_025350385.1 Bacteroidales bacterium | reverse complement strand
TTGATAACTGGGAATTTTCAGAATGTACCCCTGATAAGTTTCCTCAATGAAATTGAAAATAATTATTCTGTTAAATTTTATTATGCACCTGAATGGTTCAAAGACATAACCATCAAACAGAATTTCGCGAATACTCCTTTGGTAAAAGCCCTTGATCGTGTTATTTCAGGAACCGCATACCAATATTATGTTGTACAGGACGCTTATATTTTCCTGCCAAAGAATGAAATAGCTGATCTTAAAGAAAAATCAAACCTTCATAAGTCGAACGAAACTCAAAAACAAACGAATTCGGATTCGGATTTTACTACAATCGGCAGCATTAGTACGAAAGGCAATTCAAAATTTGCCGAAATCAAAGGACATATAATAAACGGAACTACAAACGAATCTATTCCAGGCGCTTCCATCTACATTAAAAATATAAATGTTGGGACAACCTCCACTGTTGATGGTAGTTATACTCTTAAACTACCGGTAGGAAGTTATAGAATTACGGTAGAATGCCTGGGACTGGAAGCTACTTTCTTTAATGTCAAGCTTTTGGGTAGTGGCAATTACGATATTTCACTTTTCGAAAAATCCGTCAAGCTCGATGAAGTTGAAGTCTGGGCCCGCCGGCCTGACCAGAATATTTCCAATAACCAGATGAGCCTTGTTCAGTTAGATCGGAAAGCCATTAAGCAGATTCCTGCAATGATGGGAACTAAAGATATCCTGAAAAGCCTCACTATGCTTCCGGGAGTTAAATCCGTAGGTGAATTCGGAGCCGAAATCAACGTGCGCGGAGGCGCTAACGACCAGAACCTGATTTTAATCGAAGGAGCGCCCGTTTTCAATACAGCCCATTTGTTTGGATTGGTTTCAGTTATAAGTTCGGATGCTATTTCAAATGTTTCATTATATAAAGGCGACATTCCTGCCAAATACGGCGAACGGGTTTCGTCAATTGTAACAATTGATCTAAAACATGATAACGACAAAGCATTTCACGCAAGTGGTGGCATAGGGATACTTGATAGCCGCTTAAACCTCGAAATCCCTGTAATAAAGAACAAATTATCCATATTAATGGGAGGACGTTCGACATATTCCAATTACCTGCTGCACTTAATGCCGGATGTTAACCTCAAAAACAGTACAGCCAGTTTTTACGATTTCAATACCTTAATCAACTGGAAAATCAACAAAAAGAACAGTTTATCACTTTTCTATTATCGCAGCTACGATGTAATGGAATACGCGTCGGAGTTAAATTACAATTATGGCAATGATATTGGCACATTGAAATGGAGTCATGAATTTAGTTACAGGTTAAACGCAACCCTGAATGTAAGCTTCAGTAAATACAATATTAACAAGTATGATATCAAGAATGATTTTGAAAAAAGCATTACCGTTTCAGACCTGAATTATAAAACTGCCAGGCTGAACTTCACTTATTCACCGGGTAAAAATAAATTTGACTTTGGAATTCAAACCATTTACTACCAGATACAACCTGGCAAAATAAATCCTTCGGATTCGAATTCACTGATTCTCCCGTTTAAAATGAATACGGAACAAGCTTTGGAGAACGCTGTATACCTGACAGATAGCTATGAGATAAACAAACAATTAAGTATCACAGCCGGAATCAGGTTTTCGGTTTACAGTTTGCTTGGGGCAAATACAGTTTACCAGTATCAACCCGGAGTTACCAGGTCAGTTTACTCGATAACAGATTCTACTGTTTATGGAAATAAAGGTATTATCACTTCCTATCAAGGCATTGAGCCCCGTATTTCGATCAAATACCGCGTGAACTTGGCTAGTTCAGTCAAACTCAGCTACAACAGGTCGAATCAATACATCTCCCTGATTTCATATTCCTCCGTTTCCACCCCAGAAGACAGGTGGAAACTGAGCGATCCGTATTTCAAACCGCTGATATGCGATCAGATTGCGCTTGGTTATTTCCGGAATTTCAAACAAAACACTTTTGAAACCTCTGTGGAATTGTATTATAAAAACATTAAAAACCTGGTTGAATATAAAAACGGTGCTGAACTAACATTAAATCCATACCTTGAGACAGCCGTAATTAACGCTGAAGGAAAGAATTATGGAGTTGAGGTCCTCATTAAGAAGAATTCCGGGAAATTAGACGGCTGGGTAAGTTACACCTATTCGCGATCTTTCAAAAAGACATCCGGCGTTTATTCCGAAGAAACAATAAACAATAATTCCTACTATCCTTCGAGTTTTGATAAGCCTCATAATTTAACCATTATGTCAACCTATCAT
>JANXXZ010000211.1 GCA_025350385.1 Bacteroidales bacterium | reverse complement strand
AATCGTTCGATTAACTTCGTTCCTACAACACTTGCTGCTTATACAGCGAACAATTCGACAGCTACAATAGCAGAATATGAAGCCGGAACACCGACTAAAAGTGCTAATCCTACAGGCGCTCCTGCATACATCTATAAGATGGTTTTCGGAACTCTTCCATCTGACGTTTATTATGGTCTGATGAAAATGGGTGCAGCAAATGCTACAGACGGTACTGTAACAATTGAGTACAGAATTGGTAACATGTACGCGCATCTTTTGGTAATTAAATAGCTATTTTGATAATGGGTACTGCTAAGTAATTAGTGGTACCCATTTTTTATTAAGATTTTCATGATTGGATGATTTTTTTCGAATTCTTTTTATTAATAAATCTACGATTTTAGATATTAAGAATCAGCAAGTTTTAATTTCCTCCTCATAAATTCAAAAAAATTGATGTACTGGCCTGATTTCCACTAGTCTAAAGTTCTTAATATTCTTCTGGTCAAATCATAAAACTCAAGTAAAATGAACGATAATAACTCGCTGGGGAGGCTCGTTTTATTAATAAATATATTGGCTTATTTTTTCCATTTTATTTGTAAGTTATTATATGTTAGTATATCAAAAGACTATTGTAAATATCAGATTAATAATTTCATGTGATTATGTCTTATGGCTACTTTTTATAATTAAAAAGGAGCGTTACCATTTCATAGGGCGAATCTAAAGACAAAAAGTGTTGTTATATTGAGTCTAAAATATATAGTGCCATAGATTAAGGTATACCTAAGAACAAGAATCAATATATCAGGATGCAATGAATACTAGATGCATAAAAATATGAAGGGAACGAAAATTAGGTTTCTGTACAACTAATAAATATATTTGTCTCAAACAAAGGCACCCGACAAAGTATTATTTTGTGGTGCTCATGAGTAAATAAAAAATGTAATACTCTCAAATAACCTTCAAAAAATTAAATACATATGTTCAAACACTGGCGTCGGAAATAGGGTATTTAAGATGTTAGTAATTACTAGCTTAATTTTAAACCATTTAAAATAAATCAAGATGCAAAACAAATCAAAAAAATTAGTTACAAGTCTGCTTGCATTTATGTTACTTGCTTCACAACACTTAGCATTTTCTCAGGCTGTAAATACGCAGAATGCCAATCCTAATACCAAAAGAGAGGGATCAGATGCAACAAAAGTATCTATTGAGAATATATTACTTCTTTCAAAGTCAAAACTTGCAGAAGGGGAAATTCTTCTGATGAATTCAAGTCATCAGGACCTTGCATGGATGGACTTGTTGGAAAAATGTATTATCGAACGAGATACTATGTTGATGACCCCATTATTGAAGGCTGCTTCTGCAGATCCTAATTACAGATTTGACATTGAGGATGTTCTTATGATAAAAGAATATATAGGGCGTCATCCGGAGGCTAAAGCGCAAATCACAATGATGCTGAAAGATGGAAGACTTTCCTGCGGATCAACTTACCAGATGCCTTACGAAGAGTTGTATAGCGGTGAGTCATTGATTCGTCAGTTTTATCTTGGTTCTCGATGGATAAAAGAAAACCTTGATGGATACTTTCCCGACACTTACTGGAATCCGGATGTGCCCGGTAGAACATTGCAGATGGCTCAGATTATGTCAAAATCAGGAACGAAGAATCTTGTAATGTCACGTCAGGACAAAGGTGTATATAGATGGTTCAGTCCTGATGGTTCTTTTGTTTATGCTTATTCTTCAGGCCAATATGGTAATGATATGGGATTTTTAAGAAGAAAATTCCCTCAATTATCTGATAGGTTGGCAGTAGCATCTCTTTTCTGGGGAAATGGTTATAATGACAAACCCGGAGTTAAACCTGTAATTCCTGTTCTTTCATCTAGCGATATGAGCCCGGCCAAGGATTATAGTCAAATGATTTCTACATGGAATAGTTTGGAGAATGTTACTGATGAAAATGGTAATATTAAAGCTGTTAAATTGCCAAAAATAAAGTATGTAACAGCACCCGAATTTATGGATAGAATAGTTAATTCAAGTTCGAATCTGAAAAAAATTACAGGAGAGCGTCCGGCAGTATGGCTTTACATTCATGGTCCTTCGCATGAATGGGCGGTAACAGCATCGCGAGAAGGGGACATAATGATGACTAATGCAGAAAAGTTCAGTACTATAGATGCGTTGCTTCTTGGATCCTTCAGGAATTATCCGGAAGAAAGGCTTAATAAGGCATGGGAAGACAAGATTTATCCGGATCATGGATGGGGAGGCAATGGAGGTGAATCTACAGATGCTATTTTTATGGCAAAATTTAAAAGATCCCTGAGTGAAGCAAATGATATAACTGATGAGGCTTTGCAAAGTATTGCATCAAAGATTAAAACAAATCCGGATAAAGGAATTCCAGTTATAGTATTTAATAGTCTTTCATGGAAACGGGAAGATCCAATTTCTTTCTCGATCAGCTTTGATCCTGGTAAAGCATTGGCTGTGAAGCTTTCGGATGCGGCAGGCAAGGGAATACCTGTTCAACTTACAGATATAGAGCGTTATAAAGATAACAGTCTAAAAAGAGCTAAAGCAATATTTATTGCCAGGGAAATTCCTTCCATTGGTTATAAAACCTATTATGTTGTACCACAAATGACTGCACAGACAGTGAAGTTTGATGATCAGGATAAAATAGAGACACCTTATTACAGGATTGAATTAGGTAAAGGAGGTGTTAAAAGTATATTTGATAAAGAGCTGAATGTTGAATTGCTTACAACAACAGAGTTTCAGGGAGGTGACGTTTTTACAATGAAGTCTGTCGGAAACGGAGCAGGTGAATTTGCTGATGTACAGCAACCAACTCTGGAAGGTTTTGATAAAGTATCGGCTCATAATGCAACATGGAAACAAGTTGAGAAAGGCGCTGTTTATACAACATATAAACTAAGGCAGCCCATTCGCAATGCTGTTGTTGAGACAAAGCTTATTGTTTATAATGACCTCAAGAAGATTGATTTCGAGACTTCACTTTTAAACTGGGATGGTGTTCTTTACCGCGAATATCGTTTTGCTCTACCCCTTAATATGGTTAATGGGAAAGTATCTTATGAGGTTCCTTTCGGAGTACTCGAGGTAGGTAAGGATGAGATGGCCGGGGCAGCTGGTGAAAGGTATAAAACTAATTGTGCTGATGTACATCCACGTGGAATAGAAAACTGGATCGGTGCTTCCAATGATAAGTTCGGGGTAACACTTAGTTCAAGCACTGC
>JANXXZ010000182.1 GCA_025350385.1 Bacteroidales bacterium | reverse complement strand
CGGCAATTTTACCGGTATTGAACCAGAAATGCAGGAGAGCTACCTTCAACTGGCACAAAAATATGTTGAAGAGGAGAAAGTTGGAGCAATCCGGCTATCAACACGTCCTGACTATATTAGCCGGCAAACATTGGAATTGCTAAGAAAGTATTCAGTCAAGAACATTGAACTCGGCGCCCAATCGCTGGATGATGAGGTCTTAAAATTTGCAGGCCGCGGGCATTCAGATGATGATGTAAAAGAAGCTTCACAATTAATCCTCTCTGCCGGTTTTTCTTTGGGATTGCAGATGATGATCGGCCTGCCGGGAGATACCCTGGAAAAGTCAAAGGAAACCGCTTATGAAATTATCCGGCTTGGAGCATCCAGCACACGTATCTATCCTACATTGGTTATCGCAGACACTGTGCTTGAAACCCTATACCGGAATGGTCAGTATCAGCCTTTGTCACTCGGGGAAGCTGTAGTCTGGACAAAAGAAATTGTGAAGATATTTGAAGAGTCCGGAGTAAAAATTCTGCGTATCGGGTTACACCCTTCTGCGGGTTTGCTGAATGGTGAAAACCTTGTTGCAGGGCCGTTTCATGTGTCATTCGGAGAGATGGTGCGAAGCGCGTTGTGGAAGGAGGAGTTTTTGAGTCAGACCAGAGGCAATAAGAGGGTGGAAAGGGGTGAGGGAGCGAGGGAGCGAGGGAGCGACTGGGAAACAGGGCGCCAGGAAGCGAAGGTGAGAGGGAGTGAAAGGGAAAGATGGAGTGAGGGAGTGAGAGAGCGATGGAGCGGGGGAATTAGGAAAAATTATGGAAATATGGTTGTGGAAGTGCCTGTTGGACAGCTGAATGCAGCCATCGGGCACAAGGCGGAGAATAAGAAGATGCTGCTGGAGCAATTCGATAAAGTAGTGTTCAGGGAAAATCCGGAACTTCGGGGAAGGCAATTCATGTTTGTAGCAGAAAACGCTATTCCTTAAAAATCGATAAAAGGGAACTTGCCCGGGATATCAGCTTTCACGTAATGACGCTAAGCATTAAAAGGTGTAAGTGATTGTATCTGTTATCTTTGCGGCCTTTGCACCTCCGCGAGAAATCGTTACAATTATTCGGAATGGAATCACAAATAATCCAATTGTATTGAAATGATTATTGTCATTGACAAACGCCAGCCTGAAGAAGTAAAACGAAACCTTTCGGGCTATGGAGAAGTTATTGAATTTTCATCAACCGGCATCACCTATGACGCAATCAGCGGGCACCCGGATATTTTTTACTGTTCCACTCCCGGCGGGTTGATCGTTGCCCCCAATGCCCCGGAGAAATTCCTGTCCATTCTTAATTCCGTAAAAATTTCATTTTCTTTTGGAAACTTCCCGGTAGGCTTTGCTTACCCGGAAACAGCGCACTATAATGCATTATGTACTCACAATTTTCTGGTTCACAATATTCCCATAACTGATTCTTCTTTAAGAACCCTGAATCCTGCACTTAAAGCTTTGAATGTTGCACAGGGTTACACCAGGTGCAATCTCCTGGCTCTGACCGAAAAGCACTTTATCACTTCAGATAAGGGAATAGAGAAGGTCCTGCTGGCCGAAGGGTTGCAGGTGTTGTATATTTTGCCAGGTGGAATATTACTGGATGGATTTAAGAACGGCTTTTTCGGTGGTTGTTGTGGAATATACGATCGAAAGCTTTTTATCTCAGGCAGCCTGGATCATTATGGCGAAGGGAAAAAAGTCCGGGAATTTACTGCAGAACATTCACTGGAAGTAATTGAATTATATGATGGCCCCCTGTTTGACGGAGGTGGGATTCTGTTTATTGATGATTTTAACCAGGACCGGCTGCCTGTTATTGCCTGATCAGGCGTTATTCAGTAAAACTTTTTTTTAGAATTTGAAGTTGCATTGTCGAAGAAAGGAAAAATATCCTACATTTGTTAAATGCTACAATCAGGTAGACTATTACTATGAATTTCAGTAAAACCACCGAATACGCTCTTAGAATACTCAGTTACATGTCATTACATGAAACAGAGATGCAATCAGCAGAGCAGCTATTTGAGAAACTTAAGATTCCTAAAAAATACCTTCAGCGAATTCTTACGGATCTGGCAAGGAGTGGTTTCATTAAAAGCATTCGCGGAAGGAATGGTGGTTTTGCATTCGCAAGAAGTCCGCAACAAATATCCCTTTCTGAAATAATTGCTTCCACCGAAGGCATTAAGTGGGAACCCAAATGTATTTTCGGCTTCGGGGAATGTGCTTTCGACAATGCATGTGCTATGCATGATCTCTGGTGTGATACGCACAATTCTTTGGTTACCATGCTCACATCCACCCGATTGAGTGATTTGAAAAAAGCTGAAATGAAAGAATAATTTTTTTTAAATTAAATGCTATAAACAGGTAGTATAATATTAATAACAAAATCAAAAAGGAGGAAAAATGATTGATTCAAACACAGTATTAACCGGGCAGACGCTGGCTTACACATTCTATGTGCTGGCCATCATGTCGCTTATGGGATGGTTTGCCTTCAAGGTAACCCGCGAAGGAAAAAGCAACGTAGTGAAACCAGCCTTGTTCTATTCGTGGGTGATATTCCTTATTGCACTGGGAGTATCAATCCACATCGTTACCTATAACACTATTCCCTGGTCGCCGATTGATCTGAACCGCAGGGAAATCAAAGCCGACAGGGTTTTCGACATCACCGTTTCCGATCACAAATTTCATTTGCCGGCAGAGAAACTAACCATTCAATGCCACGAAAAGGTAATGTTCAATGTTACCTCGGCTGATCTTACCTATGGATTCGGGTTGTTCAGGCACGACAACAGCATGGTTTTCCAGATGCAGGTGGTACCGGGCCATCTGAACGATATTCTCTGGCAATTTGACAAACCCGGGGTTTACTCCATTCGTTCCACCGAATATTCAGGTCCCAAAGGTGTTGACATGATCGAAAAGGATGTGGTGGAAGTGGTCGGTTGTGAAACAAGTGCCAATTAATAAATTGTTTAACGATAAAAACATAAAATATGAGCTTTTTACAAACAATCTTGAACGGAGAGCAGGGAGCTTTCAAATCGAAATCGCTTACACCCATGCAGAAGCTTACCCTGCGTTTTGTGGTAGTTGGCCTGGTTTATTATGGCTTTGCGGTAATTGAAGGAATGATCATGCGCCTTTATGAGGTAAGTCCTGTTCCGGGAATTGAACCAAAACAGTTCTTTGCCATCATGACTGCCCACCCCCTGGTAGGGATCTTTGGATCAACCTATTCCATTGTTTTCGGGGCTTTCCTGTTCCTCGTACCTTTCCTGATGAAAAAACCTTTATGGAGCATTAAACTGGGAAACTGGACCTTTTTGCTCCTGGCCTTTGGTACGCTGATTTTCTGGTCGGCAGGATTCTTTTCCCATTATGCTCCCCTTTATACATTATACTGGCCACTGCCAGCTGACTTCACCCAGTTCAGTCCGCTGGGAGGCGCGTTTTTCATCCTGGGTATTGCACTTGTGATGGTTGGTACCTTGTTTTTTGTGGTTAACATTTTCAAAACGATTGTTTATACCCCCGAAGGCTGGGAAAAACAGCCAGCTTGTAAACTGATCGGTTCGGCGCTTGGAGTGAGCGGAATGAGGAACCTTTTTTCGAAGAACAAAAAGGAGCACCTGGTATCACTCCCGGTTGCTGCTATTGCCAGGGGTACGGTTGATGTGGCGCTGAATGCCGGAATCATATTATTTACAGGAGTTCTGATCCTGGTTTATATGGTTGCGGCCCTCATGGGTCACGATCTGAAACATTCGGCTATCGATGCATTGCTCTATAAAAACTGGTTCTGGTGGGGTTTGGACCTGGTGGCAGATGGGTTGGTACTCATTTTTGTTGCCGGAACCTGGTATTTGCTTGCTACCCTCATTACCGGGAAAAAGCTGTTCATGGAAAATTTTGCAAGGGCTGCCTTGTTGGTTGAGTTGATTGTTTCATGGACGGTGTGGTCGCATCACCTCATGTCTGACCAGGCACAACCGGGCATTCTGAAAGTGGTATCAGGTGAAATGGTTACGGCTTTTGAACTCATTACCCAGGGTCTGGCCTTTTTTATTACCCTAGTAACCTTATGGAGTGCCCGGCCCCTGAAAATGACCAATCCCCTGAAGTTCCTTCTTGGTGGTTTACTTGGTTTTGCACTTGCAGTACCTGCCGGTATCATGCAGGCTGACCTGGGCTTGAACCGTATTCTACATAACACCCAATGGATCATAGGCCCACATGTGCATGTAGCCATACTGGTTGGTTTAACCATGACTTTGTATTCCGCTATTTATTTCCTCTTCCCGATCCTTACCAATGGGGCTAAACTTTATAGCCAGAAACTGGCTAATTTCCATTTCTGGGCACATCTGCTCGGAGGCATAGGGATGGGCGCGTTCATGGGAATGGCAGGATTAAAAGGGATGCTTCGCCGCTCGCTTTACCTGAACGGTGAATTTAATGTCTATATGATACTGGCTGCCCTTGCGGGTTCATTACTTCTGTTTGCCTTCCTTGCCTTCTTCTACAATATTGTAATGAGTGTAGGATTGAACGGGGTGATCGGGATTTTCAGACCCGCTGAAACGAAAACAAAAGATCTGTTGCCGGCTGAGAAATAAACATTCTCCGTATTGAAAAATAGAACCTGTTCCGGGATGAAAACCAGAGCAGGTTTTTTTATACAGCAGTAGCACAAGCTTCTGAGGTGATTTTTTTAAAATATTGCCAACTGGTTCCCTACTATTTTTTAATGAAATCAAGAATTACGACCAGTGATTTTTACCTTTGCTAAACCATCTTGTCAAATTCCGCAATCCGAACTCCGCAATCCGAAATTAATTGATTCCTCACGAAGCCATAGGATCCATATTCGACACCGCACGTATTGAGGAGGTGGTAGGCGATTTTGTTTCGCTCAAGCGGCGTGGGTCGAACCTGGTCGGGTTGTGCCCGTTTCATAATGAGCGGACGCCATCGTTCCACGTTTCACCTGTAAAAGGGATTTATAAGTGTTTTGGATGTGGGAAGGCCGGTAATTCAGTGAATTTCGTGATGGAGCACGAAAAATTCACTTACCCCGAAGCCTTGCGTTACCTGGCAAAGAAATACCATATTGATATCCAGGAGGAGGAAGAAACAGCCGAACAGGTCCAGGAAAAAACCGCAAGGGAAGGATTATCCGTGGTTTCGGAGTATGCCGGTAAGTATTTTGCCGAACAGCTTTTTGATTCGGATGAAGGCAAATCGGTCGGACTTTCCTATTTCCACGAAAGGGGATTCAGTGACGATACCATCAAGAAATTCCAGCTCGGTTACAGCCATGAAGAATGGGATATTTTTACCAAAACTGCCCTGAAGAACGGCTACAGCATTGAAATGCTTGAAAAAACCGGGCTGACCATCGTAAAAGATGATAAACATTACGACCGGTTCCGGGGGCGGGTAATGTTCCCGATCCACAGCCAGGCCGGACGTGTGATCGGTTTTGGCGGGCGCATCCTGACATCGGATAAAACCAAGCCAAAATACGTCAATTCGCCCGAAAGCGAGATTTACAATAAAAGTAAGGTACTGTATGGCATTGCTTTCGCTAAAAACGCCATAGCAGCCAATGATATGTGTTTCCTGGTGGAAGGCTATACTGATGTAATTTCGATGCACCAGGCCGGGATACAAAACGTGGTTTCTTCATCCGGTACTTCGCTGACCACTGACCAGATCAGGATGATCAAGCGGTACACACCAAATATCACCATCCTGTACGATGGCGATCCGGCCGGTATCAAGGCTTCATTCCGTGGAATCGATATGATCCTGGAACAGGGAATGAATGTAAAAGTGGTGCTGTTTCCTGATGGTGAAGACCCTGATTCCTTTGCCCGCACCCGTCGCAGCAGTGAAGTTTCGGAGTTTATAAGCGAGAACTCAAAGGATTTCATTCATTTCAAAATTGACCTTTTGCTGAAAGAAACCGGCCGCGATCCGTTGAAAAGGGTAGCTGTTCTTAAGGACTTTATCGAGAGCATCTCGCTCATTCCTGACCGGCTTACTCGCTTAGCCTATGTGAAGGAGAGCGCTGACCGCATGCAGATGGACGAGCAGGCTGTGCTGAGCGAATTGAACAAGGTAATGCGGAAGAAGTTTTCGCAAAAAACCGGAGCCAGCGAGGCCGAAGCTGCCCTCATGGAGCCTCCTCCCGGTTTTTTTGAATCCGAACAGCAGGAATCAACCGAAAAACTAAGTACTGAATGGCAGGAAAAAGAGATTATCCGTCAATTGCTGCTGTTTGGCGAAGAGCCGATCGAGGTGGAATATCCTGACGAAACTACCGGCAAACCGGTAAAAAGATCGACAAAAGTTGCTCAGTTCATTATTTCGGATATCCGTCACGATGAAATATCGTTCAGTAATCCCCTGTATCAGAAAATATTTGATGCCGGTTCGAAAACGCTGGATGAAACAGAGGATCTTGATTATCGCAAACTCACCAATCACCCGGATACGGAACTGACCCAGGCCGTTATTGATCTCATTGCCACCAAATATACATTCAGTCCTAACTGGGAGAGAAAGAAAATCAGGCTGGCGTTGGAAACCGAAATCCTTGATGTGCACGTTCCACGATGCATCTTATCGTTTAAATCAAAGCGTGTACGGCAGTTAATGCAGGAGATAGAAGCAAAAATCAAGGATGCTCCCACAATGGAAGTACAACTTGAACTTATGCAGCATTATATGAATGTGCAGAAAGTAGTCAATGCTATTGATTTTAACCTGGGAAGGACAATCGTATAAAACAGGAGAGATAAAGCAAAATTATTGTGTGACGGCGGCCTCTTTGGCTACCTGCTTCTTTCCTGTAATGCACTGCTTAAAGTTTTATAACTTTCCGGTTAATAACGGCTCCGTTTATAGTCAGTCTCAGTAAATAAATTCCTGGTGAAAAGGCCTCCAGATTAACCTGATCGGTGTAAACCCCGGCGTCGCGGGTTCCGCAATCCAGCTTCAAAACATTGCTTCCCGAAGGGCTGAAAAGCTCTATCCGGAATTTACCCCTTGCCGATAGCTGTGACTGAACACTAAGTGAAAGTTTTACCGGGTTTGGATAGATATTAATTTCAGGCAAAGTGTTTGACAACTCATTAATGCTATTTGACTTGCAGTTGCCTGGCATGTTCGCATCAAGCCAGGTGAGCCTGTCGGAAATCCATGATTTCAGGCTGCTGATTTCCCCTGAATAAGTTGCAGGATAGGGCCATGGATTTGGCCAGACATAAACACCCAATATGGGCCAGGTTGAAAAGTTGCGCACCTGCGATTCGTTAAGCAGGTTTGCAATAGAATCAATATAGGAGTTAAAGTATTCATTGTTAAGGGTTGTGGTTCGTAACTGCAACCACCGGCATTTCAGGCGGCTGGCAAATAATGGATCCTGCAGAAGCCGGTTCCACCAGAACGGAACCTGCCAGTAATCATCCTGACAAGGAAATTGGTAGGCCCAGCCGGTTGAAAGATCACCTGAGCAGTAATTTGCATTATGCCAGGCAAGGTTGTTATCCCATACCGGTCCCATGTGGAGTTTACCATCCTTGCTATCCCGATCTTTGTACATGAAAGTGCTTAGCCGGTATCCGTCTACATTTTTATTTATCTCATTAATAAGGAAGTAATCAATAAAGGAGTTTTCATCGGCATATT
Organism: Bacteroidales bacterium; assembly: GCA_025350385.1. GTDB lineage: Bacteria > Bacteroidota > Bacteroidia > Bacteroidales > UBA4417 > UBA4417. The sequence goes on along the minus strand of JANXXZ010000182.1, from coordinate 197 downwards.
TCCGGAACCCGGAGATAGTATCGGCAAACGATGAACCTACTAGGGTAGATTCGAAAGTAGTTACATAATCCTTTATATATACTTTTTGCTCAATTGTTATATCAATGGATACAATAATGCCACGTATTCGCAAATTAGGGGTGCTTGGGGTAAGCATTCTTGCTTGCATTTTAATTTGTGTTGCTCCTCGCGATCAC
>JANXXZ010000158.1 GCA_025350385.1 Bacteroidales bacterium | reverse complement strand
TGTTTTCCCGCAACCGGATCCTCCCGCAATTCCTATGATCAGCATAATTTAGAAATTATCTGGTAATTAAACTGTTTCATTCTTTCCAACTGTTCAAATTATTAAGGCTTTTCTCCGGTTAAGTCAGTAATTGCTTTTTTCTTGATCCGGCTTTTATCAGGCCACACCATCGATGCTAGTATACTTGTACCGAGTATACACGCAACAACAAGTAAAGCGTGCACTGTTGTAAAGCCCCACTCTTTAAGCTGAATATGCATCAACATCTTGAAACCAATAAACGTAAGCAATATTGCCAGGCCATGCTTAAGAAACCGAAGCATACTTATTACGTGTGCAACCACAAAGAATAGCGAACGCAATCCAAGAATAGCAAATATATTTGAGAAAAATACGATATAAGGATCCTGGGTTACAGAAAATATGGCAGGTACTGAATCGATGGCAAAAACCACATCAGTGAACTCAATAACGAGCAGTACCATGAATAAGGGAGTGAAATTTATACGATTATTGTCATTTTTATTCCGGAACCAGAAATGGCCACGAAAATAATTCGGGAATACAGGAAGGTATTTTGAAGCAAAGCGGATAACCGGATGTCTGGATGTTTCAATTTTTTCTTCTTTATTACGCTCAATGAACATTTTGACCCCTGTAATAGCCAGGAATATTCCGAAAATGTATAGTATCCAGTCAAATCGCTGAATTAATGCCGAACTCAGAAATATAAAGATGAAGCGCATTACGATTGCACCCAGAATACCCCAGAACAGGACTCTCTTATAATACATTTTTTGTACTCCAAAGGAAATGAAGATCAATATGATCACAAAAACGTTATCCACTGAAAGCATATACTCAATGAGGTAACCTGTCAGAAATTCAAGTGCCAGATTATGTCGGTATATGGTCAGAGCTTCCGGGAAACCGGCTGAGCCAAGAACAATAGGATGTTTATATTGATCTATCTTAGCCTGTATATCAGCAATAGATCTGAGCTCATGAATAAGTTCACCCTTGCAGTAGAGCAGGAAATAAAAAAGAGCAGCCAAACTTACCCATACTATAGTCCACACTAACGCTTCCTTGAACTTGACTTCATGGCTGTGCCGATCAAATACCCCCAGGTCAAGAGCAAGCATCCCGTTTATGAAAACTAGGAAAAGAATAAAAAAAATGGATTCAACAGGCATTATGACATTTTAAACAGGATAGAAAGTTACATTAATCCTTTTTCACCGCATCCTGAATTCAGGCGAAGTTACGAAAACAACACACATAATGGCTTATCGGTTTAGCTTCAGTTTCAATTACCGAAAATAATAGCTGTTCTTATTAAACAAAGCTCCTGATCTGTCAGGAGCCTTGATTTACCATTTTCAAGCTATAAAAGTGTTGTGAAGATGAATTGAATTGGTCTTAATCTGGTATGTTTCTCCCTTTACTTCATCAAAGTAATGTAGATACCTGTGATAATTGCCGTAGTAAGTACTCCGCATATATTGGCACCAAGAGCCTCCGGCATAATAAAAGATTCAGGATTAGCTTTACTTACTATCTTTTGGGCAACCTTTACTGTAGTAGGTACACAACTTACTCCGGCTATACCAATAACCGGATTAAAATTCCCTTTCTTTATAAAGTACATTACGTACCCTCCTAAAATTCCCCCTATTCCGGATATAAGTAATGCTATGATACCCAGAATCAACAATTTCAGAATTATAGGATCAAGCAATAAATGGGCATCACATAAAACACCAAGCAGAGTCCCGAGAAAAAAGGTTGATCCGTAGAGCAACGGTCCGCCTATAAAATCCTGCACATGTTTCATCCCGCTTTCACGAACAGCCACGCCGATAAATAACGAAAAGAACAATGGCGCGGCAACGGGGAACAGCAGGCAGAGTATCGTACACAAAATTACTGCAAAACTCAGTTTTGCACTTGGACTGTAGTTTTTAGGCTTCGCTGTCCTGACCATTTTTATTGCGCGTAACCGCTTGGGAACCATTAGTTTTACGAGGTAAGGATAACCTCCATAGGTAAGACCAAGGTATAAATAAGCAACTACCGTAATAGGAACAAATAAACTTTTCGACAGCCACAAGGAAGTAAAAAGCACCATTGGACCATCAGCGCCCCCAACCATAGCAATTGATGCGCTGTCCTTCAAACTGAGTCCCATAGCATGGGCAATAGGCAGAGTAAGAAAAGTACCTAACTCGGCACATAATGCCAAAAACATGCTGGTATATGGTTTCTGGAGGAGATAACCTATATCGAGCAGCGAACCGATACCCATGAAAACAAAACACGCTATCAATCCGTTACTGAATGTTAGTGCATAAATAGGTTGCAGAAAATTAATCTGCATGGCATCCATTAATTTATTCGGTTCCGAAATCATAGGATCCAGGAACAGGTTCCCGTGTAATCCACCGGGCATGAACAGGACTCCGGCATTTATTGCAACCATACCTAATCCCATGGGGATCATGACCAATGGTTCCAATACTCCTTTGCGTCCTAAATAAACCAATAGTATTCCCAGGGAAATGAGGCCTAGACGCATTACTGCTGTAACCCAATCAGAGTCAAACAAGGTTCCCAGCCCCTGGAAAAGATGGGAGAAGTCAAGATTTTTCATTACATGATTATTTCAGATAATTTTTCATTCTTCAACTGATAATGACTCCCATTTTAAAGGTAATCAACAATTAGTGTTTCTTATTTTGAATATAGTTGAGATAATCTATATTTGACATATTTGACTTCCCGGCTTTCCTGATTTTACGTCTCCTTTTTATCACCTCATGCCTGTTCGACATAATATTGGCCGAATCCATTGCCCTGACTAAAAGGTCAATAAGCAATGCAACAGCCATTCCGATGGCAAATGTCAGGAGAATGATTAAAAAGGTTTGAAAAAGTAATTCTCCCACGATTCAATATATAATATAAGCATTGCCTGGTAATGATAGGTTAAAATCTTTTTAGTTTGATTAATCAGTATACTCAACCAATCCGTATCAGAAGATCACCTTCCAGCACCGAATCGCCTTTCTTAATCTGGATTGAGGAAACAATTCCTTCCTGGTCGGAATTGATATTGTTTTCCATCTTCATTGCTTCCAGACAAATAAGCCGTTGACCAATTGAAACATGTTCGCCCACTTTCACAAAAACATCCAGAATAGTCCCGGGTAATGGTGATTTAACAACACCCGTCCCTTTTGGTGATGCCGGACTGGAGGTTCGCGGACTGGTTGGGTTTGTATCAGTTGATGGTACAGCTACCGAACGGACCAGGATTGGAGTTTTTGTAATCTTAAGCTGGCGGTCAACTTCAACGTTATACATTTCGCCGTTTACATTTACCCTGGCTATATTATCGTCAATATTCAGTATTTCAACATCATACTGATTACTGTTTATCTTGAACTTAAAGTTTTTCATTTTACCGTTGAGTAACAAGGTTGATTAATTAATCATCTGCGCGACCGGGGAATATGTAAAGGCCGTTCTCTTATTCCATAAATTTTTGAGCTCA
>JANXXZ010000435.1 GCA_025350385.1 Bacteroidales bacterium | reverse complement strand
CATGACTCATGTTTTGTAGAAAAGCAGTTTTTAGACGATCACTTTCTTCAGCTTTTTCTTTAGCCAGGATTAAATCCTGTAGCATTTTTTTCTTATCGGTAATGTCTTCCTTTACTGCGAGGAAATGGGTTATATTCCCTTTTTCGTCTGTTATCGGGGAAATGGAAGCGGATTCAAAATAGGTTTCCCCGTTTTTTTTGCAGTTCTGAAATTCGCCATGCCATTCACCACCTGAAGTAATGATTTCCCACAGGCGCCTGTATTCTTCAGGTGTTGTATTCCCTGATTTTAGTATCCTGGGGTTTTTCCCTCTCACTTCATCCAGGTTATATCCGGTTAACCGGGTAAATTTTGGGTTTACATATTCAATTTTACCTTCGGTATTTGTAATTATAATCGAAGCCGGATTTTGTTCCACGGCACGCGACAGTATCCGTATTCTCTCTTCCGCTTCCTGCTTTAACCGGATAATTTCTTTTTTCTCAATGGCAGCCTTGAGTGCCTGTCCAAGCCTGGTAAGGTTATCTTTCAAAATATAATCGTCAGCCCCTGACTTCATACATTCTACAGCAATTTCCTCATTGTTTGAGCCAGTAACAAGGATAAATGGAATTTGAGGTGCCATTTCTTCCCGTATTAAAAGGGCCCGCATCCCGTCGAAATAGGGTAAGGAGTAGTCCGAAAGAATAATATCCGGCTGGAAATCCCGGATTGCATTTATATAGTTTTCCTTTGTCTCAACTAAAAGATCCGTAAACTGGATATTGCTTTTTCTGATACCGCGCCTGATAAGATCCGCATCGCCAGGCCGGTCTTCCACCATCAGAATTTTGAGTTTTTTTTCCATGGTATTGGTTTTTTTTCAAATACTGATATTCGCAAGCTGATGAAATTCAATATCCGATAAAAGCAAAGTGCATTGATAATACAAATTTACGATTGAATGGACCAGAATCAATCTTTTGCCTCTTCATTATTCTAATTGCCTGAATGGCAATGAAAAGTAAAATGTTGCCCCCTCGTTTTCTTTTCCTTCGGCCCAAACCCTGCCGTTATGCCGGAGTACGATACGCTGCACAATTGCAAGACCCACCCCGGTGCCGTCAAATTCCTTCTGTGTATGCAGGCGCTGGAATACGCCAAACAATTTGCCAGAATCCTCCATATTATAGCCAGCCCCATTGTCTTTCACGTAATATGTGGTTTCAGAATCCTCTGAGATATAACCAACCTCAATGATTCGATCGGATTTGCGGGAGGAATACTTGATTGCATTGGAAATCAAATTGAGCCATACCTGCCGTATAAGCGCCGGATCGCCAACAGCACCGGGAAGGTTTTGCAACCGGAAATCAATCTGCTCTTTGTCAATTCCCGTTGCAATTTCCATATAAGCAGCATTTGCCATACCCTGCATATCTATTATTGAGAATCTAATTTCAATCCTGCCAATCTTTGAGAAGGAGAGCAGATCATCAATGAGATAGCCCATTTTATTGGCGTTTTCAATAATTATATTCAACAAACGCTTTGCTTCGGTATCAAGCGAAGGCGAAAAGTCCTGCAGTAAAATATTGGCAAATCCATCCAAAGCTCTCAGTGGTGCCCTGAGATCGTGAGACACCGAATAACTGAAAGCTTCCAGTTCCCTGTTGACTAGCTGAAGTTGCCCGGTTCTTTCTATGACCCTTTGTTCAAGTTCTTCGTTCAATTTTCTAATTTCTTCTTCGGCACGTTTTCGGTCGGTAATGTCCTGGATTACCCCGAACAGGATTCTTTTCTCTTTATCGTACACTGCAACCGAGTGAATATCTTTTATTTCGCCCGTATCAAATGTGTTGATCTTGAACTCAACATCATAGGGTTTATTTTCCTCCATAAGATCTATTAATGCAGCATCGAGTTCCTGGCGGTATTCGGGCAGTGGAATGTTCTTAATAATCTCGTATTCAAACTGTTCGGAGTTGACTCCATACAGTTTTTGAGCGCCTTCGGAGCCAATCATGAGTTTAGTATCGAGGTGAAGTTCCCAGTTCCCTGAGCGGGCAGCAAGTTCAGCCCGTTTTAACCTGTTTTCGCTTAAACGGATAGCTTCTTCAGCTTTTTTCCGCTTGCTGATGTTATGCATACTTCCGATTATCTTCTCCGGGCGCCCCTGGAAATCAAACCATAATTTAGCCGAAATAGCACAGGGAATTACTGATCCGTCTTTATTTTTGAGCGTCACTTCAAAGTCCGTAACCCGTTGTTGTTCCTTGAGGATTGAAATAAGGGTATTTCGTTCTTCCTCACTGGTGTAAAAATCATACATTGACAGCCCGATGAGATCCGCTGGAAGGTATTGTCCGTTTGAAATCATTTTGATGGAAGGGCTGACTTCAAGAATTAATCCTTCAATAGAGGTTTCATAATAGACATCCTGTACATTCTCGAAGATAGAGCGGTATCTTTCTTCGCTCTTCCTGAGATGTTCCTCCGCCTTTTTGCGTTCGGTAATGTCAACTATCTGTGAAATGAAGAAACGTGGCTCTCCTTCGGGAGTGCTTACCAGTGAGACGCTCAATAGTCCCAACAGTATGCGTCCGTCGCGATG
>JANXXZ010000098.1 GCA_025350385.1 Bacteroidales bacterium | reverse complement strand
CGGCAGCCACAGCTTCACCATGGATCAGGGGTTCAGCATCCTTGCTAAGTGAATAGGCTTCAATAGCATGACCAATGGTATGTCCAAGGTTTAACACTTTCCTGTTCCCCTTTTCATTTGGATCACTTAATACAATGTCGGCTTTTATTCCGGCCGAGCGTATAATAAAGTTATCGATGTTCGCATCCTTAAGCATCCGGCACTGAAGGAGTTCATTGAAATGTTCACGGCCGGAAATAAGCGAATGTTTAAGCATTTCAGCAAAACCTGATGCAAGTTGCCGTTCGGGAAGGGTTTCAAGAAATTCGGGAAAAGAAAAAATTGCTTTAGGGAAAGCAAACAGACCGATCTGATTTTTCAAACCTTCTAAATCAACACCGGTTTTACCACCGATGGCCGCATCAACCATCGCCAGCAGCGATGTCGGAATGAGCGCAAAATCCATCCCTCTTTTATAGGTAGCTGAAGCAAATCCCCCAATATCCGTAATTACACCCCCGCCAAGGCATAATAGAAGAGAACTCCGCAAGGCATATCGTGTACTGAGCGACCGCCAAATATAGGATAATGAAGCCGGAGTCTTGAATTCCTCTCCGGCTGAAATCTGGATCACAGGTGCATCTTCAAGCAGCTTGCATTTCCTTTTCAATAATGGCAGACAATGCTTAACCGTATTCTCATCGGCCAGGATAAAGACTCCCTTTTGCGCGTAATCTTCCACCAACAAAGACAGTTTATTCCAACCATCGGTACCGGTAAAAACATTAAGCTCTGAATTCATACCGCACTCTTATTGATTATATTTCAAAATTATCACTTAGTATAGAATTCTGACACCTATAGTCCTGATTCAACTTAAATGAATAATAATAATGCAATGGCAAAAAGTTAGTCAGTATAATTTAGGTTGTGATTAGTGCAACAAAATACATAGTGTGCACCAAAGGTCTGACTTTTTTTTGATTCATTAACCAAAACTTTATAAATAAGCAGGTTAACTTTGATAAATTGGATAGAATGCCTGAAGAAAAAGAGTTTGGAGTGCCTGAAGTTATTGCTGATTCCAGTTTTCGGTCACTTCAGGTACTTTAGGCACTTTAGGCACTCTTCACCAAGTACCCCAATATTATTATGTAAGTTTGTCACTAAAATAATTTCATGATTTCATTCGATAACACCGAGGTTGCTTTCAGGTACAAGAGCAATGCTGGCATGATGCGGGCTTATTATCTTTTCCGGATGATTGCCAGTCCCGGCCTGGTAAGACTCAGCAAGAAACTCACCTATTTCGCCCTGAACCTGCACCTGCCAATCGCATGGGCTATAAAACCAACTCTTTACAGGCATTTTGTCGGAGGTGAAAGCATTGCTGAATGTGAACCGACAGTGAAGACATTAAGTAAATTCAATGTTAAAACAATACTTGATTATTCGGTTGAAGGAGGGAAAGATGCCAAAACCATGGAACGTACCCTTGCCGAAACACTGCATTCAGTTGTAAATGCAGGGAAAAATCCTGATATACCTTTTGCAGTCTTCAAGCCTACTGCTTTTGCTTCGATGGAAGTTCTTACCCATGCAGCACTGGGCGGAACATTTGATGCTGAAACCACCCAAGGAATCCGAAGGTTCAGGGACAGCGTGGAGAAATTAAGCAAAACCGCATGGGAACTTGGTGTACCTATTATGATTGATGCTGAAGATTCGTGGTACCAGTTGTTTGTTGATGATGTGGTTACTGAAATGATGGAAAAATATAATAAAGAAAAAGCCATTGTTTTCAACACCCTGCAGATGTACCGGGTCGACCGTCATGGTTTCCTGAAGGAATCCATCCGGAAAGCAGGAGAAGGAAACTATTTCCTTGGAATTAAATTTGTCCGTGGCGCTTACATGGAAAAAGAGCGGAAAAGAGCTGAAGAGATGGGCTATCCCTCTCCTATCCATCCTGATAAGGCACATACAGATGCCGCCTATGATGCAGCGATAAAATACTCGGTAGAGCACCTGGAAAGGATGGTAATTTTTAACGGTTCCCATAACGAGAAAAGCAACCGCCTGCTTAAAGAACTCATGAATGAACATGGATTACCAAAGGATGAGCCTCGTATCTGGTTTTCACAGCTCTATGGTATGAGCGATCATATCAGTTTCAATCTCGCCGAAGAAGGTTACAATGTAGCCAAATATGTCCCTTATGGACCAGTGAGGAATATCCTGCCTTACCTCCTGCGCCGTGCCGAAGAAAACACCTCAATAGCCGGGCAGACAGGACGGGAATTGTCGCTTATAGTGCAGGAAATTAAGCGAAGGAAAAATCGGAAGAGATAAAATGAAAATGATCATGCTCCTTTTCTAAATCCGGCAAGCTTCAGGTATGTTGGTTAAACCGTAAGAAACATCAGTAAAATCGTGTTAATTCTTGTTATAATAGTTCGTAAATAATTTTCAATTCCCTAATTATCAGCAAGATAAGAAATTAAGCCTATGCGTTCTAAAGCGTTGAAATTCTGTGTATTAATACGTTGCGACCTTGCGGTAAAAGAAAAATTCGCGGATTATTGTTGTTAAGCAGCATACTAAAAAAGCTCTCTTTCCCGTTATTCAGGCCAATCCCCTTACCTTTGCCAAACCGTTTCATCAATACTTTTTCCAACCATCCCGCCACTTCGGGCCGGGAGGAAGTACAGTCCTATTATATGGACCCACTAAACTGATAACACAAACAATATCACATATGAAAAAAACAGTTCTCTATTTGTTTTCCTTATTAATGCTTATCCCCGTATTTTCACTCGGGCAAT
>JANXXZ010000077.1 GCA_025350385.1 Bacteroidales bacterium | reverse complement strand
CGCGAAATTCATGATGAACTGGGCTCGGCACTCACGGGAGTAAAGATGGGATTGATGCACGTAAAACGCTGTCTGCCCGGTGATGAAAGAAGCAAAACATTCGCCCAGGCCCATGAAATCCTTTCATCAATGACCAATATTGTGGATGGTACCATTAAGATGGTAAGGAAAATAATCACCGATCTGAGGCCGGAGATCCTCGATGAGGTGGGTTTGGCAGAAGCCCTGCAATGGTATGCCCGCGAATTTGAAAAGAGGACGGGTATTACCTTCCAGTTTACCGTATTTCCAAAGAAATTCAACCTTGGAAAGAACCAAACAACGGAACTTTTTCGTATCTTTCAGGAGATTTTATCCAATATTGCAAAGCATTCCGGAGCTTCAAAGGTTGTTGTATTCCTTCGAAAAGATAAACATCTGATCACCCTGAGGGTTAAAGACGACGGAATAGGAATAACCGATGCCGATATGGTTCGCAAAAACTCATTTGGCATTATGGGAATCAGGGAACGATCGACACTGATGGGGGGGCAGATGAACATCAAGGGAGCGGCAGGTAAAGGAACTACTATTAGTGTTGAAGTACCTGTTTCGGAAGCGGAAGCATCAGTGTAATTTATCATTATACGCCTGGAGGCGGACATTGATTATGAAAAAAAGCAAACAGTCTTTAATTATGAATAATTTAATAACACCCTCTGCAATATGATCAAAATACTCATTGTTGATGATCATGCCATCGTTCGCGAAGGCCTCAGCCGGATTATTCAGGCCGAACAGGATATGGTTGTAGCCGGCATGGCAAAAGATGGATCTGAAGTAATCAGGCTGATGCTGGATAACGAAGCGGATGTGGTGGTACTTGATATTTCAATGCCCGGTAAAAGCGGTCTTGATCTGATCAAAGACATTAAACAGGTTCAGCCCCTAATAAGGATACTTATGCTGAGCATGTACCCGGAAGAACGGTTTGCCATGCGATCGCTCAAGGCCGGAGCATCAGGCTATCTTACCAAGGAAATGGCTCCCGAAGAAATAGTTACTGCCATTCGTACCATTTATTCCGGACGAAAATATATAACGTCGGCCCTGGCCGATATGATTGCCGATGAACTCCAGAATCCATCCGAGAAAGTTCCTCATGAAATGCTTTCTGATCGTGAATTCGAAGTATTGTGTATGCTCGCCATCGGGAAGCCGGTGGTTGAAATTGCTGCCACTCTCTCGTTAAGCGAGAGCACCGTAAGTACTTATCGAATGCGCATCCTTCAAAAAATGAACCTGAAAAACAACTCCGACCTCATCCATTACGGGATTGAACACGGTCTGGTCGAATAGACAACCTTAAGTTAGCGTATTGTAGTTTGACCATTTATCCGGTAGCTGAATCACCTGGGCTAAACAAACCACAAAGCATTGACGCTTCGTGTGGCAATTCCGGCTTCTGACCTTCATACCCTATTTCACTTTCTTACTGAATCAAGCACAGCAAAAAGATGCGCGGTTTTTCGCCTTCCTTTTTTGACTTGGAGTAAAGTCAAATTGTCAGCGTTGGCCGTACAATTTGTGTCTCCTACTCCAAAACATTCATATTTTAGATAAAAATCTTCCAGTATTAGTATAAACTTTTATGTTGTAGGCCTTTCAACTACACTATTTGTCCGGTTCCCATTACAAGTAATACGTGTCTTCCGCTATAGCCGTAGCAGGAATCCTGGTCTATTTTTGTTACTGTTACAAACAAAGTATAATCAGTTAAAAGAATTTCCAGGTTAAGGAAAGCAGCAGGTAAAATATAGATAACGCCGCTGATGACCGCAACCTATGATAAGTATCAGATCCCGAAACTTAACTCTGGCAAGAAATTCTTAACTGACAGTACAAAGCCACAACTCGTAATCTCGAAATAACTTGCACAACAACTACAACTCAATGGCAACTATGAAAGGAACACGGAAAAGCACACCGACCAGGGTAAGAAGTATGCGTTCAGAACATTGTTTTAAGGAACTGGTTGTTCCTTATGCCGAGGAAAGACCCTGGGACGAAGAACTATATATTACCCGTATCGCCACCCTCAGTATGATGGAGGATGCTGTTGAAGCTAAGAATTCACTGGAGATCACCAACTGCAAACTGCTGGAAGAAATTGCCGAGCGTACCCGCTCGGAAAAAATTCAGCAGGTGCTTTATACTATTTCAAATGCTGTGCTTACCACCAAGGATGTGGATGAACTGATCGGCATTTTCAGGGAACAACTGGGTACGCTTCTCGATACCACTAATTTCTACCTGGCTTTCTATGATGAAAGTACAGGAATGTTAACTGCTACCAATGCAAGCGATGAGAAGGATACCATTGATACCTGGCCGGCTGCAAAATCGCTGACCGGACTTGTGATTCAGCAGAACAAATCGTTGCTGCTTACTATTGATGAGATTGAAGCTTTGAAGCAATCGGGCTCTATAAATCCGATAGGTTCTCCCGCTAAGGTATGGCTCGGGGTGCCGCTGGAGGTCGAAGGAAAGGTAACCGGGGCCTTCGTGATCCAGGACTATAAAAATGAGAATGCTTTTACAGCGAAAGATGTGGATATGCTTGAATTCATTTCCAACCAGATAAGTATTTCCATTCAACGCAAAAAAGCCGTTCAGGACCTTACAGCAGCCCTGGTGAAAGCCGAAGAGAATGACCGGCTGAAAACAGCTTTTCTCAATAACATCTCGCACGAGATCCGCACGCCAATGAATGCAATTATTGGCTTCTCCGGTTTTTTGAATGAACCAGACCTCAAACCAGCCGACAGGCAGGAATATACCAATATTATATGTAACGCAACCAACCAGTTGTTGTCCATTATAGAGGATATTATAAATATTTCTACGGTTGAAGCCGGCCAGGAAGTATTACGGAACAAAGAAACAAATCTTAACCTGATCCTGAGAAACCTGAATAAACAGTTCCAGGTGAAAGCTAAGAATAAGAATGTACAATTGAATCTCACCACTCCATTACCTGATGAACTTACCCATATTGTTACTGATGAAACTAAAGTTATTCAAATATTCACCAATCTGCTGAACAATGCCTTTAAGTTCACAAAACAAGGGCATGTTTCCTTTGGCTATGAATTAAATGAGAAGTTTCTGGAAATGTATGTTGAAGATTCGGGAATTGGTATACCTGAGAATATGCATGAACTCATCTTTGACCGTTTCAGGCAGGCTGACAGTTCAATTGCCCGCGAATATGGGGGCACCGGACTTGGCCTATCCATATCAAAAGCTTATGTTGACTTGCTCGGGGGTAAAATTTGGTTAACCTCAACAGTTAGAAAAGGGACCACTTTCTGTTTTTCCCTACCCTACAACCTTGTCGCCAGGAAATTTGAAACCTCCAAAACCATCCAACATTCAGAACCTGGTTTGTCCACCGGTCAGAAAACAATTCTTATAGCTGAAGATGAGAAATTCAATTATATGCTTCTGAGCGAATTGTTCAAAGGATTGAATGCTAAAATAATTTGGGCCCATAATGGATTGGAGGTACTGCAGGTATATAAAACACAGGCTCACGTTGACCTGGTAATCATGGACATGAAGATGCCTGTAATGAATGGTTTTGAAGCTACACAACTTCTCAGGGAATTTTCGCCCGATGTCCCTATAATAGCACTAACCGCATATGCAAGCGAGAAGGAAAAAATTAAAGTCCTCGAATGCGGATGCAGCGAAATGATAACAAAACCTATTAATATTAAGCAATTCAGGGTGCTCATCAGCAAGTACCTTTCCGGCAGTAAATCCCTGCTATCCATCAATACTCAGCCAGACAAATGTGCGGTGTAGAGCCGCTTCTCAACAACTTCAAAGGTACCTAACTTATTATCTGTTTTCACTCTTAAACGTAGATTACTAACAACATTTCAAATGAAAACTCGTCTGCTGCTATTGCTCATTACTCTTGTAATGATGCAAGTCAATATCAGGGCTGCATATTATTCTTTTTTACCGTATTCAATTACTCAACCCAATCATGAGATAATAAACTGTTACGTTTCGGGAGATGAGTATTATAACTGGCTTCATGACCACGAAGGGTATACCATTATACAGGCTCCTGATGGCTATTTTTATTATGGAATTTCTGCAGGTGACACTGTGAGGCCCAGCCAGTATAAAGTGAACGAAGTCAATCCGGCAGAAGTCGGCCTTGAAAAATGGGCCAAAATCTCCGATTCGGAATATAAAAACAGGAAGACTACCTTTCAGGAAGCAGCCGGTAATACTAATGATGCCCCCAGCAGTGGTACGCTGAATAATATTGTTGTCTATATCCGATTTTCAGACGATACTGAATTTACCGATACAAGGCAGTTCTTTGATAATAAATTCAACCTGGTTCCTGGTGTTTCTTTACAATCCTATTATTCAGAGGTTTCTTACAGTCAACTCACCGTGAGTTCAACCCAGTACCCGGCTTGCGCAATGACTACCAATCTTTCGTACCAGGACTACCACGCCCGGAGCTATTTTCAGCCTTATAATGCAACCACCAACCCGGCAGGATACAGCAATGAAAGCGAACGCACTTTCCGAGAGCACAGCTTACTGATGGACGCTATAAACTGGATTAATATAAACTCGCCGGTTCCCACCGGTCTCAATATTGACGGGGATAACGACGGGTATGTTGACAACGTGTGTTTTAATATCCGTGGAAGTAATGGCGCCTGGGCATCTCTGCTCTGGGCTCATAGCTGGACACTCTATTCGTACAATGTATTTATAAACGGTAAGCGGGTATGGAAATACACTTTTCAGCCGGAAACGCAACTGGATGTTAAAACCCTCTGCCATGAAATGTTTCATGCCCTGGGAGCTCCTGATTTGTACCATTACAGCAGCGCCAGCGGCGTTCAGCCTGTGCAGACCTGGGACCTTATGGAACAGGGATTTGGTCATATGGGCGCTTACATGAAGTGGAAATACTCCAATCATGCCTGGATTGATACGATTCCCGAGATTACAGTTTCAGGAACATACAGTTTGAATCCTCTTACTTCAGCGACCAACAATTGCTATAAAATTTCCTCCCCAAACTCAGCATCCCAATTCTTCGTGGTGGAATACCGGAAAACCACCGGTACTTTCGAAGCAAATTTACCAGGTTCCGGACTGATCGTATATCGTATCGACCCTTGTTATTATGGGAATGCTTACGGCCCGCCGGACGAAGTGTATATTTATCGGCCCAATGGCACTCTTTCTGCAAACGGAAGTCCGTCAAGCGCTTTCTATTCGTCAACAGCCGGCCGCACCCTTATTAATGATAATTCCAACCCTCCATGTTTCCTTCAAAGCGGAGCAGCAGGCGGCCTGAATATTTCTAATATAACATCAGCGGGCGCATCCATTTCGTTTACAGTAACCTTAAATGGCGTGCAGGACCCGCAGGCTTTTTCTTCTACCGCTGTAAGTCCGTCGCAAATCAATTTACTCTGGCAAAAGAACTATAGTAATGATAATGTGATGCTGGCAGTGGGTTCAACTTCAACTTTCGGGAGCCCGCTTACCGGGGTAACCTATCAGGCAGGGACACTGATAGCCGGCGGCGGAACAGTTATTTATGCCGGTGCGCTCACCGGTTTCAGCCATTCAGGCTTAAGTGCGTCTACTTCCTATTATTATAAAATATGGTCAGTTGCGGCGGGAAATATCTATTCGCCCGGAGCCACTCAAAATACTACAACCTTTTGTAACAGCAGCAGCTTACCGTATACCCAGTCTTTTCAATCGGGGAGTTTTCCTACATGCTGGTCAACCCAGCAAAGTTCCAATACAATGAACAACTGGTTCATATCAAACACTTCGGTGGCCGGAGGATCAGCATATGAAATGAAGTCAGTTTACCAGCAGTCAAATCCAGGAGTAAACAGGCTGGTAATGCTACCGCTCAATACGCTTGGGATGACTCAGTTGAACCTGAGTTTTAACCATACGCTGGATGATTACGGGCCCGGGGCAACCCTCAGGATTCAATCCAGTTCCGATGGTATCACCTGGACCAATGAAGCCTGGTCGCTGGCAACAGTTTCCAATACCAATGTTGGTCCTGCAACAGTCCAAACAACTGTAACCAGTAACCTGAATTCGCTTTACACTTATATTGCGTTCACCGCTGAAGGTGATCTTTTCCAGTATGACTACTGGTACATTGATAATATTTCCGTTTCTGATGGCGGAAGCCAGTCGTTCCAGGTTACCACCCTGGCAAACCCTGTCGAGGCCGGGATGGTCAGCGGCGCCGGGAATTACTTCACAGGGCAGACAGTTACTGCGATAGCAACTTCAAACCCGGGTTGGAACTTCCTGAACTGGACCGAAAACGGTTCCGTAATTTGTCTTTCATCAACCTACTCATTTATGGCAGAGGCTAACCGCAGCCTGGTTGCCAATTTCAGTATGAACCAGGTCACTATTTCCACCAACACAAATCCTGTTACAGGTGGAAATGTTACCGGTGGTGGAACTTACCAGGTCGGAATGCCTGTAACACTGATGGCGCTGCCTAACGAAGGGTATCAGTTTGTATCCTGGACCGAGGCTGATAGTGTGGTTTCAACAACTCCTTCCTATTTATTTACTGCATCATCAAGCCAGAGCCTGTCGGCTAATTTTGCCTTGATGCAATTTACCATCAATACATTGAGTGCCCCCGAATCGGGCGGAACAACTGCAGGAGCCGGAATTTATACTTACAATTCATTTGTAACAATTGTTGCAGCGCCATTCCAGGAATGGATTTTTTCGGGCTGGCACGAAAACGGATCTTTTGTATCAGGCGATTCAAGCTATTCCTTCCAGGCAACTGTGGATCGAAACCTTGAAGCCTATTTTGAAATTCCTGTTTATACGATTAATCTGTCGGCCAGCCCTTCTGCAGGTGGAAGCACTACTGGTGGGGCGGCGTATGCTATGGGAAGCCAGGTAACTGTATACGCATTTCCTGCAAGTAATTGGGCATTTATTAACTGGACCGAATCGGGTACGGAGGTATCGAAAGAGCCAGAATTTACTTTTATTGCAGCTGCCAACCGCAACCTGGTTGCTAATTTCCTTCCTGTATATGAAATTTCAACCTCTGAACAGCCGGCACTTTCGGGCTTCACAACCGGCAACGGGATATATCTCTCAGGCCAAACGGTAACGCTGAGCGCTTTTGCAAACGAAGGATACAGGTTTATCGGCTGGACCGAAAACGGAAACCAGGTTTCAACTGAAGATGTATACCAGTTTGTTGCAGAAGGAAACCGGTTACTTGAAGCTGATTTTTTGTTTTCAGTCGGAATTATTGAAACCGGTTTCAACGATTTGAAAATCTATCCTAACCCGACAAGGGATATTTTGCACCTGGAATCACCGTTACTCAGCGACCACGGAGGTTTTGATAAGATTGAGATTTACAATGCCATTGGTGAACTTGTCAGGAACATTTCACCAGGTACAACGGGAATGGATTACATTGTTAACATGCGGGGTTTATCGCCCGGTATATACTTATTGCGGTTGCATTTGAATAACCGGGAGATTCGGACTGCAAGAGCGATTCTCCGGCAATAGCAACTTTGTTCCTGCTTTAAACCTGTTTAACAGACTGTTTATATTTCTCCATTGGAGATGAATATCAACAGAAAGTGAGCATTTTAAAAACAAATTTCCCTTAGGGAATTAATTGTTTTAATGTTAATGTCGTGACGGACAATAAATTTATTCGTCATTGATTGCTATTGAGATTGATGCCCTACGGGCAAAACATAACATAAGTCAATTTTTAAACACTTTATAAATCCCCGGTTTTTTTATCTGGTACGGATTACTAATAAATCGCGAGTTCGATTTATTACTACTTCTATTTCTGCGACTTCCGACATCATTCTCATGAATCTTTTGTGTCTCCAATGTATTATATATGCCACAATGGAGGCCCTTAGCCACGAAGAAAATACAAAGCGGATCATATTTTACACATCCTCAGATATATGGGAATCCCAATACGTCGAACTCACATTAATAAAATACTTTTACCGGAAAGCCTTTATGGCTGAAAGACTGGTTAAATTTCATAAGCAAGACTATTGAACCCGCTTCGGGGTTCTTTCCTGTCACCACTTTGATCCTCCGGTTTTACCGGAGGCTATTCATATTCAAGTCCTTCGGACTTTGATTTCCAGGAAATCCTATTAAGGGTTTATCCGGAATTTAATTGCCTGGAAACCCTGTAAGGGTTTAATATGAATAGCTATGGGTGTAACCCATAGAAAATATATTAAATGCAATGTTAACCCTGAAGGGGTTGAATATCAATAATAAATAGAATATTTAATAAATTTAAACAGTTTCTGAGTATGTTTCAATTTTTACCCCTGATTCTGTTTCATATCGGGAA
Organism: Bacteroidales bacterium; assembly: GCA_025350385.1. Lineage (GTDB taxonomy): Bacteria > Bacteroidota > Bacteroidia > Bacteroidales > UBA4417 > UBA4417. Next base: position 2,689 of record JANXXZ010000077.1, on the reverse strand, counting down.
GTTTGTTAAATTTGCCTTTTAAATCAGATACATATGTCCAAAAAGATAGTCGGCAGGATTTCACAGATCATCGGACCGGTGATTGATGTTACTTTTGACGAAAATGTTCCGCTTCCCAATATTTATGATGCCCTGCAGGTAACCAACGAAAACGGCCTGGTGATAGTACTTGAATGCCAGCAGGATACCGGTGAAAATACAGTTCGTACAGTGGCTATGGATTCAACGGATGGTTTAAGCCGTGGAATGGAAGTGGTAGCTACCGGTAAAACAATTTCAATGCCTGTCGGCGATTTCGTGAAAGGGAGACTCTTCAATGTGATTGGCGATACAATCGATGGCCTTGAGAAAGTATCACGCGAAAAAGAATACAGTATTCACCGCGATCCTCCAAAGTTCGAAAATCTTACAACTTCAAAAGAAGTCCTCTATACCGGAATAAAAGTTATTGACCTGATTGAACCTTACGCAAAAGGTGGCAAAATTGGTCTTTTTGGCGGGGCAGGTGTTGGCAAGACCGTTATCATTATGGAATTGATCAACAACATTGCAAAAAGCTATTCCGGCCTTTCCGTATTTGCCGGTGTTGGTGAACGCACACGTGAAGGGAATGATCTCCTCCGCGAAATGATTGAATCAGGCGTTATAAAGTATGGTGAGGCCTTCCTTGAAGACATGGAAAAAGGCGGTTGGGATCTTTCAAAAGTGGATCATGAGCAGCTTGCCGAATCACAGGCAACCCTTGTATTTGGGCAGATGAACGAACCCCCGGGAGCCCGCGCCCGCGTTGCACTTTCAGGACTAACTATGGCCGAATATTTCCGCGATGGCGACGAAAAGAGCGGTGGCCGTGACATCCTTTTCTTTGTCGACAATATTTTCCGCTTCACACAAGCAGGTTCGGAAGTATCGGCTTTACTTGGACGTATGCCCTCAGCCGTTGGATATCAGCCCACGCTTGCAACAGAAATGGGTTTAATGCAGGAACGCATCACCTCCACCAAAAGAGGTTCAATTACTTCGGTTCAGGCCATCTATGTGCCTGCCGATGACCTTACTGACCCGGCTCCGGCAACCACTTTTGCCCATCTTGATGCAACTACCGTATTAAGCCGTAAAATTTCGGAACTTGGAATTTACCCTGCCGTTGACCCTCTCGATTCAACTTCTCGAATCCTTACTCCTGATGTAGTTGGAGAGGATCATTACCGAACCGCGCAACGGGTTAAGGAAATACTCCAGCGTTATAAGGAACTACAGGATATCATTGCCATCCTGGGGATGGACGAATTGTCGGACGAAGACAAGCTGGTAGTTACCCGCGCACGCCGGGTTCAGCGTTTCCTTTCACAACCCTTCTTTATGGCGGCCCAATTTACTGGTACTCCCGGTGCCTTCGTTGCCATAGAAGATACTATAAAAGGCTTTAAAATGATCATGGACGGCGAAGTGGACCAATACCCCGAATCAGCGTTCAACCTGGTTGGAACCATTGAGGAAGCAATTGAGAAAGGCAAAAAAATGCTGGCCGGTCAATAATTCCCAATTTTTACTTTTTAACGGGAATTTTATACTAAACCAAGGATCATGACCATAGAAATTGTAACACCCGATACGACCATCTTCACCGGCGAGATCAGACTCGCTCAGCTACCGGGGATGGATGGCTCATTCGAGATTATGAATAACCATGCCGCTCTCATCTCAGTCCTCAAGCAGGGTCGGATCAAGGTAATTGATCATCAAAACAAGACGCAGTTTTTCGAAGTGAAAGGCGGGGTAGTTGAGGTGTTACGCAATAAAATACTGGTATTGGCCGAATAGTGGCAACCATTTTAACTCAAGAAAAAAAAGAGAGCCGCGGCCCTCTTTTTTTATGCTTGAAGGCAAAGAAAACACTTGCTTTTTGCCTTCAGAATGACTATCTTTAAGGCAAATCAACGACAGTAATATGAATACACCTATTAACTTTCTGCAATCGATTTTACATCCTTCGAACCGCGAGGGGAAAGTAAAGTTTAAACTCACCGGATCGGCGGGCGATTATAATATCACCTATAAATGTAACGAAGATCAAACCTACCAGGTGCCGCATGCACGCAAAAGCTGGCGACACAGTTTCATTGCCCGTGAAGGGGATTATGTGTATTTTTCGGCTCAGGCAAATGAGCCGGGCACTGAAGTTCGCGTGAAAATCGTTTACAACGGCAAAGTCTTTAAAGAGTCCACGGCAGCGGGTGATTATGCGCTTGCCCTCGCAGGCGGATGCCTGTGCTGACCTGTAAACGTTGGAAGGGTCAGTAGTGATAACGGACCGTCTCAGGTGTGGGACGGTCTTTTTTTTAAGCAATCCCTTGTATATTGATTTCAGGTGGCCAGAAAAGGTTGATATCGGTTTCTATACTATTTGAAATCATTTGAAAGGTTTGAATACCATTAAAAACGTATCATTGTCATCACCCAAAATATACAATATGTTTTGGCTGTAATTTAAGAGAGCTTGTCAAACCAGTTCGAATGATGAAGTTGAAGATTTTTGTTTTGGCAATCACAAGCATCACTGCGAGCTATCATTTAGCTAAAAACACAATTTTAAACTTAAACATGTACCTCCTGAATTTTCTGATTCCATATCATCTTAAGGACAGCATTATTTGTGGTGAAATATTTTACCTCCCCATGTTCTTTG
>JANXXZ010000430.1 GCA_025350385.1 Bacteroidales bacterium | reverse complement strand
CGAATCAAGCAGATAGAAGATAATAACGGAATTACTACCATCTCTGAAGGCCTCGATGCAAATTATCTCGATATTATCAATTATTCGGTGTTTGCATTGATCAGGCTTGAAGAACTTGCAGGCAAGAAGTCAGTAAACTAAGTCAGTAGTCATAGAACTCAAGAATAAATAAAAAAAATAGCTCCATGAAGATCATTGCTAACATCAGTAGGATTCTTGCCGGGCTCGTATTCATATTCTCCGGCTTTGTAAAAGGAGACGATCCCCTCGGGTTTGCCTATAAACTGGAAGACTATTTTATAGCCTACCATTGGGATTTTTTGATCCCTTTTACCATTTTCTTTGCTATAGCGATTTGCACTCTGGAATTTTCAATCGGGATTATGCTTTTATTCAACCTCAGGATTAAACTTACCGCCTGGTTGTTGCTTTTCATGATGACTTTTTTTACCTGTCTCACTTTTTATGATGCTTTGTACAGCCCCGTTCCCGATTGTGGTTGTTTCGGCACTGCGATAATACTTACGAACTGGCAAACCTTTTATAAAAATTTAATACTAATAGTATTGGCGGTGTTTGTTTTCCTTTACAGAAACAGGTTTTCGTGGTATCTGAAACCCGATATGCAATGGGTGACTGCGTTTGTATTTGCAGGACTTTTTGCGGCATTTTCGGGATATTGCTATATGCATCTCCCTTTGATTGATTTTACTGAATGGAAACCCGGTAATAAACTTTATTCTGATAATCCGCTTCCGGTAAATTACTACGTAACATACAAGGAAAAAAAGACAGGTGAAACAAAGGAATACCTGTCGCCAAATTATCCATTTAACGACAGCCTGTGGATGGAACAAAGAGTGTTCGTGTCGCAAAGGGTAGAAGATCCGAACAAGCATTATGGCAAAACGCTGGTAATTACTGATACAGCTCAAAATTCGGTAACCGAATCTATCATTCGGAATCCCGGATACCAGCTGGTAGTGAATTCCTATGACCTGAAAACAGCAGATATAGATGCATTTAAAAAAATTGATGAATTTGGCAGACTGGCAGCGATTAAAAATGTTCCGACTGCAGTGTTGGTTAGTGCACAGGCTTCCGAAATCGCCGGTTTTTCCCGGGCCAATAAATTGAAACTCGATTTTTACCTGGCTGATGACATCCTGTTAAAGACCATGGTTCGTTCCAACCCAGGTATGATGCTGCTCAAAGAAGGGGTAGTCATTCATAAATGGCACTACCGCGACATTCCGGACTTTAATGCTTTCAGTAAAAAATATTTGAACAAATAATTAGTGTAAATCCATACGATGCTCAGGTACATCATAAAACGATTTTTGTATGGCGTCCTGGTGCTTATAGGAGTGGTTACCTTAGTTTTCCTGCTTTTTAATGTGTTGCCCGGCGACCCTGCACGGATGATGCTTGGTCAGCGTGCCGATATTGCTTCTGTGGAGGCCATTAACCGGGATCTTGGTCGCGATAAACCTTTGCCAATGCAATACCTGGGGTTCCTGAATGATCTATCACCGGTTTCCTTCCATAACAAATCAGATAAGAAAAGCTATTTATACCTGGATCCGCGGCGATACCCTTCCTATGTGACGCTAGTTGGCAATGGCGAACATGTCGTTATTCTTAAGTATCCATACCTTCGCCGTTCCTACCAAAGCAAGCGGCCGGTTTCCGATATCCTGCTCGAAGCTTTTCCGCCTACCATGATCCTCGCCTCGGTTGCCATGCTGGCTGCCACGATAATCGGGTTAATTCTCGGCATATTCAGTGCGCTTTATAAGGACAGTATCTTCGACCGGACTGCAATGATTGTTTCAGTTTTTGGGATGTCATTGCCTTCCTTTTTTGCTGCCATTCTGGTAGCCTGGCTTTTTGCCTATGTATTGGCTCAATATACCGGGCTAAGTATGTTTGGAAGTCTTTATACAGTGGATGATTTTGGCAGGGGAGAGTATATAGATATTAAAAACCTTATCCTTCCGGCTTTCACTCTCGCAATCAGGCCGCTGGCAATTATAACGGAACTTACCCGCTCTTCTATGCTTGACGTGTTGTCGCAGGATTATATCCGCACTGCACGAGCCAAAGGCCTCTCAAAATTCCGAATCATTGTAAAGCATGCCATGAAGAATGCGATGAACCCGGTGGTTACTGCCGTCTCCGGTTGGTTTGCCTCGCTCATGGCCGGGGCTGTCTTTGTTGAATATGTATTTGACTGGAAAGGAGTTGGGGTTGTAATTGTGGATGCACTTGAAAAATATGATTTCCCGGTGGTAATGGGAGCAGTTATGTTTATTTCAGTAATCCTCATCATTATTAATATTTTTGTAGACCTTATCTATGGAATTCTTGATCCCCGTATACGCTATTCCTGATAAGATTTAAGTCAAATGCATATAGCACTATCCCGGATATTTACAAATAACCAATGACGAATTAACTAAAACAAAAATACCAAAAGCACATGAGAAAGAAAATTGTAGCCGGTAACTGGAAGATGAATAAAACATTTCAGGAAGCCGATGATCTTTTATTTGAAATTGCTGACGAATTGAATGAGAAGGGCAGGGGCGAAGTAGAAGTAATTATTTGCCCCCCGGCTCCTTATCTCGAAATGGCTTATGATATTGCCACCGAAAACGACTTCATGGTAGGTGCCCAGAATCTCAGCCAG
>JANXXZ010000067.1 GCA_025350385.1 Bacteroidales bacterium | reverse complement strand
AAGGTAAGTTTTAAAGGTAAAAAAGTCGGTATGATCTTATCGGGAGGCAACGTGGATCTTTCCCATCTCCCCTGGTAAAACGAAACTATGGCAACTGGAAAACTCTATCTGATACCAACTCCACTGGGTGAAACAGGTTTTGACAGCGGGCTTCCGGCAACCAATCATCACATACTTGATTCAATTGATATCTATATTGTAGAAGAACTCCGCACTGCCAGGCGTTTTCTTAAAAGAGCTGGTATTAGTAAATCAATCGACTCACTTGTTTTTCATGAACTGAATGAGCATACAGCGATTGAAGATGCATCCGGGTACCTGGATGAAGCCTATAAAGGAGCCAACATCGGCTTGTTAAGTGATGCTGGCCTACCCTGTATTGCCGATCCGGGGAACATTGTGGTTAAGCAGGCACACACCAAAGGAATTGAAGTGATTCCTCTCGTGGGTCCTTCATCGCTCATGCTCGCACTGATGGCTTCGGGTATGAACGGGCAGAATTTTATTTTTCACGGGTATCTGCCTGTAAATTCCACTGAAAGAACAACGGCATTAAAAGCACTCGAAAGAGATATTTCCCAAAACAGGCGAACGCAAATATTCATTGAAACTCCTTACAGGAATATGGCAATGCTCGAATCGATCATCAAATCATGCCATCCTGAAACTGTTCTCTGCATTGCTACTGACCTGACGCTGGATACTCAGTATATCAGCACCCGGCTGGTAAGGCAATGGAAAAACAACCCTCCCGGTCTCCATAAACGCCCGGCAGTTTTTCTGCTTGGTGCATGACACGTGAAGAATTGAAAGTCAATTAACCGGAATCGATAGAATTATGATCAGTGCTGGTGACCACCATCACCATGAACGTGACCATGGTTGAGTTCGTCAGCCGTTGCCTCTCGGACACTAAGAATCATTCCTGAAAAATGTAAATTCTTTCCCGCCATAGGATGGTTGAAATCCATACGCACAGCTTCGTCAGTCACTGAAATTACCTTGCCCTGAAGCATGTGGCCTTCGTTATCACGCATCGGAATTACATTACCAATAGCAAGCATTTCTTGATCAACCGCACCGTCGACACTGAAAATTTCTTTATCAAGGTCAATAATTGCTTCGGCTTCAAATTCGCCGTAAGCTTCAGCGCTCACAAGTGTAAATTCGAAACTGTCGCCCGATTTCAGCGTGCTCAGGTTTTCCTCAAATTTTGGGATCATGTTACCAGCTCCAAAAATGAAAACCAGTGGTTCGGAATCTTTGGCCACTTCAATGACCGCACCGTTTGCATCGTCCTGTTTCAGAGTATAACTGAGCGAAACGACTGTGTTGTTTGTGATTTGCATGTGAAATTTTATATGAATGTATAGTTAAGTATTAACGAAACAATTTGGAAACAGGGTTGTTTGCTCGCCCTGGCAGGTTCTTAATGAAAAATAGAATAAGGAACAGGATTGGTAGATTATTCCATAATCAGCGTATCGTTGAGCACCTGCGTTGAATCTACCTTTGGCTGTGGAGTCTGGCAGGTATAGAATTTACTGATTTTTATGGCTGGTTTGGGAAATTTTTGTCTGTAAGCAATCAAGCTTTCATCTTTCAACACTTTCTCCATGAATTTTCCATACACAGGTAAAGCAGTACGAAGTCCCTCACCAATGTGCGATGACTTAAAATGGACAGACCTGTCATCATTACCAACCCAGCATCCGGCTACCAGTCCCGGAGTTACCCCAATGAACCATCCATCTGTATAATTGGAAGAGGTACCGGTTTTACCTCCAAATTCAGTATTGTAGTGAAACAGATCATATTCAAACAATCCCTGAGGTGTGCCACCAGGTTCGGTTAATCCGGAACGAAGCAATATGCTCATCAGGAAAGCCGTTTCCTGGCTCAAGACTCTTTTACTCTCCGTTTTTTGCTCGAACAATATATTTCCAGCCTTATCTTCAATGCGGGTCACCAATACAGGGTCGCTCAGCATCCCATCATTTACAAAACAGCAATAAGCATTCACAATTTCTAACAGGGAAACATCACTCGATCCAAGGCAGACGGATGGGACACTATCAAGTTGCGAACGAATCCCTAACCGGTGGGCGCATTCAATTACCTTCTGCCA
>JANXXZ010000544.1 GCA_025350385.1 Bacteroidales bacterium | reverse complement strand
TTCAGCGAAATGTACGGGGGAGCCATCCTCAACACCACCATCAGCCTGTTTTCTTATGCAACCCTTGAACCTCTTGAAAATGGAAAGATTGAATTTGTTTCACCGGATATAAACAAAAGTGTCACTTTTGATTCATCTGCCGAAATTCGGACAAATGATAATTTTGCACTCCAGGCAGGGGTTTATAACAGGATTGCAAGGGATTTTCCTCCTGGATCACTTTCTTTCAAACTTACCACCCATGTAGACGCAGCCCGTGGATCAGGGTTGGGAGCTTCCTCTACGCTTGTTGTGGCAATCCTGGGAGCTTTTGTCGCATGGCTTAAGTTACCACTAGGCGATTATGACATCGCTCACCTGGCCTACGAAATTGAACGCATCGACCTGGGAATGGCAGGAGGGAAGCAGGATCAGTATTCAGCTACCTTTGGCGGGGTTAATTTCATGGAGTTTTCAAAAGATGACAAGGTGATTGTCAACCCTTTGCGTATCAACCAGTCTTACCTTGACGAGCTCTCACATAATCTTTTACTCTATTATACCTCTACGAGCCGCCTTTCAGCAACAATCATCGAAGCCCAGCAAAAAAATGTACTCAGTGGAAACACCCGTTCAATTGAGGCTATGCAACAGATGAAAAAACAGGCTGTTATGATGAAAGAAGCATTGCTCAAAGGCCAGTTGGACCAGGTAGGTGAAATCCTCAATTACGGATGGCACTACAAGAAACAAATGGCAGAAGAAATAACCAATCCACTCATTGAAAGAATATACGCTACAGCATTGGAGAATGGCGCTACTGGTGGGAAAATATCAGGAGCAGGAGGGGGAGGATTTATGGCTTTTTATTGCCCCGGGAACTCGAAATACAAGGTTGAGGAGGCCTTGCTGCAATTTGGAGGAAAGGTTCAGCGTTACGAATTCACGAATGCAGGTCTGAAGACCTGGAGCATTTGACACTCTTCAAAACTGAGAAATGAAAGAAACAATTTTAGAATCCATAAGGGTATCCGTGAATGTCAAGAATGCAATCCTGGCCGACCCGGTTATGATTGATAAAATTCTAACTGCAGCAAAAGAAATTATTCAATGCTACAAACAGGGCGGAAAGCTGCTTTTTTGCGGGAACGGCGGCAGTGCGGCTGATGCCCAGCATCTTTCGGCAGAGTTATCAGGCCGGTTTTATTATGACCGCCCTCCTCTTAGCGCCGAAGCGCTTCATGTTAACACCTCTTATTTAACAGCTGTTGCCAATGATTACTCTTTCAATGAAGTTTACGCCCGGATGGTCAGAGCTGTCGGAAATAAAGGAGATATCCTGGTCGGGCTTTCTACATCGGGGAATTCTGAAAATATTGTAAAGGCTTTCATCGAAGCAAAAGAAAAAGGGATGATCACTATCGCATTGACTGGGATTACCGGAGGAGAGTTAAAGGAAAAATCGCAAATCCTGTTGAATATACCTTCGAAAGATACACCCCGCATCCAGGAATCGCACATCATGATCGGGCACATCCTTTGCCAGTTGGTTGAAGCTGAGCTATTCCCAAAGGAAAGGTAAGACTCATGTTTATAAACCTTCATTTATCCCTGTTTCTTCTCAAACCATTATTGACTGAAAAACTATGACGGAAGCGATTATTTTAGCAGGCGGAATGGGCACACGCTTACAAGGAGTGACCGACAACCTGGCCAAAAGTATGGCCCTTATTGCCGGCAAACCGTTTCTTGAATACCAGCTTTCTTATCTGAAATCACAGGGTTTAGTTAATGTCATTTTTTCGGTAGGATATTATAACGAACAGATAATAAGTTATTTCGGTAATAATTGGAATGGGTTACATATAAGGTATTCTATTGAAAATGAACCGCTAGGAACAGGGGGAGCTTTGAAAAAAGCTTTGAGTCGCGCCACTTCCGAACATGTGGTTGTGATGAATGGTGATACCCTTTTTACAATTGATCTTAATGCTCTTATTCAACATCATTTATTGTGCAATGCTGACACAACTATTGCTTTGCGCAACGTGCCGGATGCCGGTCGGTTTGGATCTGTTGTTACTGATCCTTCCGGCAGAATTATCGAATTTAAGGAAAAGAAAGCTGTTGAATCCGAAGGTTTGATCAACGGCGGAATATATGTGATCAGGAAAGCGACAATTGAAGGTTCGGATTTACCAGAGAAGTTTTCCCTCGAAAAATATTTTTTCGCCATTTATTGTAAGACTGCTAATTTTCAAGGAATTGCGTTTGTAAATTATTTCCTTGATATCGGAATACCTGAAGATTTCAGGCGCTCACAGGTAGAATTTCCTAAACTGAATTTGGATGCAACAACTCGCTAAAATGGTTTCGGAAGGCGGATGGACACTATTTCTCGATCGAGATGGAGTGATAAACCAGCGCATTCCCAATGATTACGTGAAATCACCTGAACAGTTTGTGTTCAATGAGGAGGCGGAGGAAGCGCTAAAAATTTTCAACAGGCTGTTTTCAAGGATTATTATAGTAACCAACCAGCAGGGGATTGGACGTGGCCTGATGACTTCTGCTGAATTGACCCGGGTGCATGAAAAAATGATTACTGACATTGAGCAGGCTGGGGGCAGGGTTGACCGTGTTTATTTCAGCCCCGATCTTAAAAACACAAGAAGTTTTACCCGTAAGCCATCTATCGGAATGGGACTGAAAGCCAGGAAGGATTTTCCCGAAATACGTTTCAAAAAGAGTATAATGGCTGGTGATACCTTCACAGATATGCTTTTCGGAAGGCGGCTTGACATGATCAATGTCCTGATAACCGAAGATCCGGCTGAAATTAAGGCCAGTAAAGAACTTCCCGACTTTATATTCCCTGATTTGATTAGTTTTGCGCGGGATCTGGTGGTTGGTTATCCATAATGAGTTATCCGTAATCAGTTATCAGTTATTGGTTATCGGTTATCGGTATCAGTCTGAAAAACCATAAGTTATCCTACCGATTAGCACAATACAACTTCCGAAATCCCTGCCTGAATGCATAGATCATAAATGAAATTCAAGAAAGATCTCATGCAGGCAGGCGAAATCAAAGATCCGAAATCCGAAATCTAAAATCTGAAATTCTTTGACTCCTTCAACCATATTCATTGCTTTCCTGGCCTATACCGCCCTTCTTTTCTACATTACCTGGCTCACGGCCCGCAAGGCAAACAGCGATTCATTTTTTATCGGCAACAAAGCGTCGCCATGGTACGTGGTAGCTTATGGCATGATAGGGGCTTCACTTTCAGGAGTTACCTTCATGTCGGTGCCCGGATGGGTAGGCAGTACCGGATTCACATATTTCATGGTCCTGGTAGGTTATCTGTTCGGTTACACTGTAATTGCCACTGTGCTGATGCCTATGTACTACCGGTTAAACCTTACATCTATCTATTCATACCTTGAACAGCGGTTTGGTTTCTGGTCATATAAAACCGGGGCTTTCTTCTTTCTGTTGTCCAGGACTATCGGGGCTTCCTTCCGGATGTTTCTTGTGGTGAATGTTCTGCAGATATTCGTATTTGATGCCTGGAATGTGCCCTTTGGATTGACTGTGGCCATTTTTATTACACTGATCATCTTGTATACATTTAAAGGAGGTATTAAAACAATTATCTGGACCGACACTTTGCAGACTACTTTCATGCTGGTTGCAGTCGGTGTTTCCATTTACCTGATAAGCAAAGACCTGCAGTTCAGTTTCGGAGGCTTGATTTCGAACGTAGTGCACAGCGATTATTCAAAAATGATCGTTACCGACTGGCACAGCAAGCAATTCTTTATCAAGCAGATACTAAGCGGCATGTTCATTTCTATTGTAATGACCGGCCTCGACCAGGAAATGATGCAGAAAAACCTGAGTTGCCGGAATATAAAAGATGCGCAGAAAAACATGTTCACATTCAGCACTGTGCTGGTGTTTGTCAATCTCATGTTCCTTTTTCTCGGCGCTGTTTTATACCTGTATGCAACCAAACACAGTATTCAGCTTCCGGAACGGTCGGACGATCTGTTCCCCATAATCGCGATTAGATTTCTTGGACCACTGGCGGGGCTTGTGTTCATCATTGGTTTGATTTCTGCGGCTTATCCGAGCGCTGACGGGGCATTAACTTCCCTGACCACATCATTCTCAATCGATTTCCTGGGGCTGAATAAACGTGACAATCTTTCGGAACTTCAGAAACAGCGCATCCGCTATGCCGTCCATATTTCATTTGCTATACTGTTGTTGGTTGTAATCATCGTTTTCCGTTCCATTAACGACAGGGCTGTAATTGATAAATTGTTTACAGTGGCTGGATATACCTACGGCCCGCTGCTGGGCTTATATTCATTCGGACTTTTCACAAAACTGTCTGTAAAAGACCGCATTGTGCCTTTTATTGCAGTTGCTTCTCCTGTCATTTGCTATTTCCTGAGCGAATATTCAGTTCAACTTTTTGGAGGTTACAAATTTGGATTCGAGCTGCTCATTCTCAACGGAATGATAACTTTTATCGGTTTATGGCTTTTTAGGGCTAAACCAACAATTGCCAGTTGATCCGGTGTTCAAAACTTGAATAGCTTTACAACTGTTCAACATTAACATTTCTGTATTTTTACAATTATTTTTCAAAGACTAATATCATGTCGAATATCCGTTTCAAAGCGTTGGAAATAGCCATTTCCAGAAATAAGAGAAGTTTTATTGCTTCATCACATAAAGTATCCGATTACTTTGGTGAACTCACTTTCAATCAGTCGGTAATGAGGGAGTATATGCCGAAAGAGGCTGTTGACAGGCTGATGAGTTCGGTTAACAGTGGTGAAAAAATAGATCGTGAACTTGCTGACCAGGTCGCTGCAGCGCTTAAAGGATGGGCCATTGCGAAAGGCGCCAGTCATTATACCCATTGGTTTCACCCACTCACCGGCTCCACAGCCGAAAAACATGATTCCTTTATCTTCCCCACTGCTGATGGTAAAGCAATTGAAAATTTCCGCGGTGATGAACTGATCCAACAGGAACCGGATGCCTCCAGTTTCCCCAGCGGCGGGATCCGGAATACATTTGAAGCCCGTGGCTATACAGCCTGGGATCCGACGTCCACAGCCTTTATCATGGATGACACGCTTTGTATTCCTACCATATTTGTTTCTTACACAGGCGAAGCATTGGATTATAAGACACCTATGCTTAAAACCCTGCATGCACTCGATAAGGAAGCTACAGCTGTGTGTAAGTATTTTGATCCCTCCGTCACGAAAGTAATTGCAACACTGGGCTGGGAACAGGAATATTTCCTGGTTGATACCGCGCTTTTCCATGCTCGGCCTGACATGGCGCTTACCGGACGAACCCTCTTCGGGCACGCTTCGGCAAAGGACCAGCAGTTATCAGATCATTATTTCGGCACGATCCCTGAACGCGTGATGGACTTCATGAAGGAATTTGAATATGAAGCCCACCGGCTGGGAATTCCTGTGAAAACCCGACATAACGAAGTGGCTCCCAACCAGTTTGAATGTGCGCCGGTATTCGAGGAAGCCAATGTGGCTGTGGATCACAACCAACTGCTCATGCACATCCTTGAAAAGGTGGCCAAACGCCATAATATGACTGTCCTGCTGCATGAAAAACCATATCTCGGCATCAACGGATCCGGGAAACACAATAACTGGTCACTGAGCACCAACAAGGGAGAAAACCTGCTGTCGCCCGGCAAAACGCCTGAATCACACCTTCAGTTTCTAACATTCCTTGTAAACATTATCAAGGCAGTTGATCAGCATGCTGATCTCTTGCGTTCCAATGTTGCATCAGCCAGCAACGATCTGCGTCTCGGGGCAAACGAAGCGCCTCCGGCAATCATGTCAGTCTTTATTGGTTCCCAGCTCAGCCATGTGCTCGATGAGATTGAAAAGAGTGGAGGTTCACAAAACAAATCAAAAGCACTGAATGAACCTACCGCGCTGAATATTCCTAAAATCCCCGAAATTCTCTTGGACAACACCGATCGTAACCGCACTTCACCCTTTGCCTTTACGGGCGATAAATTTGAGTTCAGGGCGGTTGGATCATCGATGAGCTGCGCCAAACCAATGATTGCTCTCAACCTGATCGTGGCCGATCAGCTCAAAAAATTCAGATATGAAGTTGATCTTCTGATCTCTGCCGGCGCTCCGAAAGAAGATGCCATTTATCAGGTTATAAAAAGATACATAACAGAATCGAATCGAATCCGTTTTGAAGGCAACAGCTACAGTGATGACTGGGCCATGGAAGCTGAACAACGTGGTTTGTCTAATATTCCTTCAACACCCGAAGCTATCAGGGTAATGGTAAAACCTGAAATTATCAGGTTATACGAAGAACATAACATTCTGACTGAACGTGAACTGCTTGCACGGTACGACATTAACCTGGAAAATTACATTAAAAAAGTACAGATTGAATCACGTGTCATGGGTGACCTTTCCATCAACCATATTATTCCAACCGCAATCCGTTACCAGAACACACTCATCGATAATGTGACAGGTCTCAAGGAAGTTCTTGACAACAAGACCTTTGTGAAACTTTCGAATAACCAGATGCAGAATATCAAGGAAATTTCGGAACATATCTCGATTATCCGAACCCTGGTATATGAAATGGTCGAATGCAGGAAAGTGGCCAACAAAATGGAGAACGTGGAAGAAAAAGCCAATGAGTATAACCAGAAAATCCTGCCTTATTTCGAAAAAATCCGCTACCATGTGGATAAGCTTGAGCTCCTGGTTGATGACGAATTATGGCCTCTGCCCAAGTACAGGGAATTGTTGTTTATCCGGTAAAATTCTGATAATGAACTGAAATCCGGGTAAGATTCATTTGCCCGGATTTTTTAGTTAAAAAGCCCCTTAATATATGATTTGGTCAGTTCCTGCTTAGGGTTACTGAAAAATTCTGAGGCTTCACCTTGTTCCACAATTTCGCCAAGGTACATGAAAATGGCATAATCAGCAATACGGCGTGCCTGTTGCAGGCTGTGTGTCACGACGACAACGGTATACTGGTTCTTAAGGTCAAAGAATTTTTTTTCAACCACTTCACTCGAAATAGGATCGAGTGCTGAAGTTGGTTCATCGGCCAGGATGATGTCAGGGTCAACCGAAAGCCCGCGGGCCAGGCAGAGCCGCTGTTGCTGGCCGATGGATAAGGAAGAAGCGGGATCATGAAGGCGGTCTTTTACCTCATCCCAAAGATTCACCAATTCCAGGTAATGTTGTACCCGCTGTCGCAGAACCATCTTATTTTTCCTGCCACTGATTCTCAATCCGTAAGCAACGTTATTGAAAATATTCATCGGCAGGGGATAGGGGCGTTGGGAAAGCAGTCCCATCCGTTTTCGGATGCTGGTAATATCTGTATCAGTATGTAAAATATCTTCTCCTTCAATCATGATTTTTCCTGATACTTTCACATTTGAATACAGATCGGTTAGCCTGTTCATACTTTTAAGCAAGGTGGTTTTTCCGCAACCAGAAGGACCAAGAATAACAGTGATTTGTTTTTCCGGTATCCGGGTTGTTACATTCTTTAAAATATGCTGCTTCCCTATATAAAGGTTGAGATTTTCGATACTGATTTTTGTCTTGCCCGCCATAGAACTATTTAATTTTATGCTTATGATAATGCCTTGATGAAATGCGCGATACCAGGCTTATGAACAGGATAATTAGCGTAAGTATTACCGCTGATGCATAGGCTCTTTCTTTAACTTCGGCAATAGGCGAACTTAACTGAAAGAAAATTGCAAGGGGCAGTGTTGCCGTTGGTTGCAGCAGTGAAGTAGGCATATTATCAGTATAACCTGTTGTAAAAAGCACTGATGCGGCATCACCAATTGCTCTTCCAAAAGATAACAGCAAGGCAGTAACAATGCCTGATATACCTTGTTTGAAATAAACCTTGTACGCTGTTTCCGACTTTGTAGATCCTAAAGACAGAGTTGCTTCAAGTAAGCCGGTCGGAACGGTTTTTAGGACCTCGTCAATCGCCCTGATCATGATTGGAATGATGAACAGGGTAACGGTAAGCATCCCAGCCAGCAGCGACGACCTCATGCCGAAATACAACATCACGGTAAAACCAAATGCCCCATAAACAATGGATGGAATACCCCACATCACATCCAGCATGAAACGGATACCGTTTACCAGCTTTTTTCGTTTATGGAGATGAATGTTGATATATAATGCAACCGGCAATCCGATGAGAAATGCGAGAAAGGTAGCGCCGAAAGCAAGGTAGACCGATCCCATGATAGCATTCAAAATGCCTCCTTCCTTACCGAAGTAAAAACCACCTTTGGGCAATTGTGAAATCATGCTCCACGATAATGCAGGCAATCCCTTTCGGAGAATGCTGAAAATAATCATGCAAAGTGCAAGCAGAATTACGGAAGTAGCTAGGAACATTATTACCCTGAAAAACAACTCTTCCGCTTTTCTTATCTTTAATCTGTTCATTGCATCAGATATTTTTTTCAACCCGGTGTATCATATACCTGGATATAATGTTAAATAATATGACAATCACCAGCAATACCAGGGCTGCAAACATCAGGGCTGAATCATAGCGGGGGATTGAAAGCATTTCACCATAATTGTTTGCAATGAGCGCTGGTAGGGGATATCCCGGTTGTAATGCTCCTGTAGGAATCCGGGTAACGTTTCCCACCACCATCAATACTGCAATCGTTTCTCCAAAAGCCCTGGACAGCCCAAGACTGAAAGCCGAAATAATACCGGGGAAAGCTTTTTTTAATAGCACATGCTTCACAACCATCCATCTTGTTGCTCCAAGCGAAAGGGTAACTTCCGTCAGTTCTTCCGGTATAGTACGGAACACTTCAATTAATATATTGAGTATAAAAGGAATAATCATTACTGCCAGTACCATGCCTCCGCTGAAAATGCTGTAACCGGTGATGTGTTTGCCTAAAAGGGGGCCGATATAATTACCGACAAAAGGAACGATCACCAGGATGCCCCAGACCCCGAAAATGACCGATGGAATTCCGGCGAGAATATCAATTACCGGGTGCATAATTTTCAATACGATCGGGCGGGCATACTGGGTAAGATGGATGGCCGACAATAAACAAACAGGTCCTGCGAGAATCAGAGCAATTACAGTTACCCATAAAGAACTGATTATAAACGGGTACATGCCGAAATGCCCGGAAAGTGGTTTCCAGCTTTTCGAGAACAATAGAGTGAACAAATGCTGATCGTGCAGGAGCGGGGCTGATTTCAGGTATAATCCGATAGCCAGCAGAACGGGTAATAATAGGGAAAAAATAAGCGCAGTCAGCATCCATGAGGAATGCAACCTGCTTCGTAACGCCCTTGTAATGTTATAAAATTTCAAACTGAAGTATTATTTGAGTTTCAATCTTTCTTTTTCCAACGCAGAGGGTGATAAGCGGATGTATCCAGCTTCTTTTACATACTTCTGTCCGTCAGTCAGTACCCATTGTAAAAAATTAATTGAGGTTTCATTTTGTGGCTTTCCTTTTGAAATAAAGTATAATTCACGGGCCGGCGGTGAAGGGTAACTGCCATCACCAATAGCCTGCATCATGGAATCGAGTGTACTGTAAAAGTTTTCGTTTTGATCAATTTTATCGTTTGCATTAATATCAATAGGAATTACTGTTACTCCCTGGTAAGGTTTGCGTGTATGAAGATCATAGGCATAAATAACATTGTTGTATCCCATGCCGAATTTATCACTACTCACGGCATCGGCCATACCAGGATCGCCAAATACGCCAATTCCAGCAAGGCTTTCCTGGTCACTGTCAAGGTACTTTGCCCATATATCTCCGGCTCCACAGGCATCCGAGCGGGTAAACAGGTTTATTGAACTTTTTCCTTTATCTCCGGTAAGTTGTTCCCAGGTTGTTGTTTTTTTCGAAATAAATATGTCTTTGAATTCTTCCCTGGTCAGCCCTTTCTTCAGAATTTTCTCACCAAATGGGTTATTGGTGTTCATGGTCGGTACAACAGCGTCCCGGGCCACAGCCACATACCAGGCTCCTTTTAACGATTCTTCGGGAGAAACATTACGTGAAAGCATCGCCAGGTCTACCATTCCTGAAAGAACATCCGTTATTCCTTTACCCGCTCCACCGGCTGAAACATTTATGATGATACCCGGATTCAACTTC
>JANXXZ010000417.1 GCA_025350385.1 Bacteroidales bacterium | reverse complement strand
TTTACGGATTTCAGGCGAATACCCTAAGAAGGTTATTTTCAAGCTGTAATCTCCTTTAGGAAGATTATTGAAAGTAAAATTTCCGTTCCTGCCGGTTTCTGTTGACAGAAAACTGTTCTGAAGCATAACATGAGCTCCGCTTAAAGATGAATTGCTGCTGGCATCGGATACATGACCGGTAAAACTGAACTGAGCGAGCAGGCATAAAGGTGCCACTGTCAGCATTTGTAAAAGTAAAAGAGGTTTCATCTTGAGAATTACGTTGAACTTTAAACTGTGAATAGGGGTATCCAGACTATGGCGGATTATTCAAAGTTTCCCTCTTTTCCCTACGCCGGCATTACCCGGATCAGGTTGTATGGGTTTGATCTCAGCCCGTTTATTTAGGGCACCCCTAATCAGAAATAGGAAACAAAAATACAAATTTTAGCATCGGGCTCTGAAATATATAATGAATAAGCTTCATTGAGCAGAATGAATGTTAAATTTTTCAAAGGGTCTCGGAATAGATTAATGCTCTTATGTCTAAAAACTTTTTTTTGAAATGAAAAGAAAGCACCTGTTTCGCTAAATCAATAACATTGGTTTTACACCGGTCGATGATTCCGGAGTCGGAGGTGGCAATATAGCCTTTATCCAGCATTTTTAAAATATGATCAGGTGATTTGCAGGTAATTGCCGAACCTTGAAAATGATAATGTGTAAGCACCTGGTTGATTTTTTAACACAAATCACCACTGTGGCTCACAGGTTCATCGAAATAAAAATCAACGGATGCAGGCCTGGCTGAATCCAGCCAGGCAAAAAGCAGCTGAATAGCCTTGTCGAAGAGTTGAGTGCGGAATACTTTCCCATGAATTTCGGATGCATCGCGAAGGACAGAGTCGTTACTCACAAACACCAGGTTCCCATTGAGATAACTGCCAATTGTGATCAACAGGTTATAACCGCCGATATGCAATTCATTTCCCTTAATTAATAGAGGTTCTGCTAATTTTTCTTCCCGTTTCATTGCCTCATCTCGCGCCGCTATCCCGCGGTAAAGCAAGGATCGCTCCACGCTGCTCAGTTTATACCTGTCGCCAACCATTTTCAGGACAGAACTTTGCGGATAATGCCTTTCAAGCAGCAAAAGGTAATCGGTAACTGCATCAGCGAATACTGAACTTAGGGCATTGTTTTTCTTTCTCTCCTGATATAAGCGCTTCATGGAATAATGAAATTAATCGTAAAACAGCATTATTGATGGTTGTTTTCTTTTACTGGTTGAGCTTAATAGCAAAACAGTTTATAGTTACCAATTTACATTAAATTTGTCGAAAATGTGAAGAAAGCATGAAAATACTAATTATAAACGGCCCGAACCTGAACCTGCTGGGTACCAGGGAAACCGGGATATACGGAAATCAAACCTTTGAAAGCTACCTGGAAAAACTGCGAAAGAATTATCCTGGGATAGAATTGGAATATTTCCAATCGAATGTGGAAGGAGAGATTATTAATAAACTTCACGAAACAGGCTTTTCAAATCAAGGAATAATTTTGAATGCCGGGGGATATACGCATACCTCCGTAGCCATTGGTGATGCAGTCAAGGCAATTTCGACCCCCGTAATTGAAGTTCATATATCCAATATCCACGCTCGTGAGGAATTTCGTAGTATGACTCTGATTTCGGCTGGTATGAAAGGAATAATTATTGGATTTGGATTTGAATCGTACCGGCTGGCCTTAGAAAGCATGATTTCTGAATCTCTTTGATTACATTGATTTTCAAATACTTAACAGGAATCAGGTACTGGAAATTATTTAATAAATTTTGCCGGATCTAATTCAGAGTAAAGTTTCCTGTTTCTTAAAAAATGATCCACCAGGAGAAGCCCGTTGTAAATGCAACTGACATGGGCTTGATGAAATAGCTTCCTTCGCCTGCGTAACTTCAGGAAATTCCTGTAAAAATACAAGTGTGCTCTTAATACCGCGTAGAAGTCGCCAAATCCGCCATCAAGCAGGAATTTTAACGCAGCTATTCCATCAAGTTGGAAACGCACTGCAAATACAGGAATAATCATCCGTTCAGGCAAATTCTTATAAAGCAATGACAGGTTATTTCTGAAATTTAAATAGGTTTTATGCGATGATTTTTTAGGAAGAGTGCCTCCGCCTACATGAAAAACCACAGAATCGGGGCAGTACATTATTTTATATCCTGCATTTTTCATCCGCCAGCAAAAATCAATCTCTTCCATATGGGCGAAGAAATCCTCATCGAGCCCGTGAAATTCTTTATACAGATTTGCCCTCACAAACAGGCATGCGCCTGTAGCCCAAAAGATTTCCCTTACATCATCATATTGTCCCAGGTCATCTTCAATATCCATAAAAATTCGTCCCCTGCAGAACGGATAACCGAATTTATCGATAAACCCGCCGGCCGCACCAGCATATTCAAACTTTTCAGGGTGATAATACGAGCGAAGTTTAGGCTGGCAGGCAGCAACCTGATGATCCTGCTCCATAAGGCCAATCACCGGTTTGATCCAGTTTTCAGTAACTTCTATATCGGAGTTGAGCAGAATAAAATAATCAGCCTCCACATGGTTGAGCGCTTCGTTATATCCCCGTGCAAATCCGCCATTAGTGCGGTTCTCAATAATTCGCACGAGTGGAAAATTTTCCTGTAAAAATTCAATCGAACTATCGGTAGAAGCATTATCTGCCACAATTATCTCCGCTTCAGCCTGGCTATGCTCAATAACCGAAGGAAGGAATTTTTTTAAAAATTCCCGTCCGTTCCAGTTTAATATAACAACAGCTACACTTGGCAAGAGATGGATTGTTTGAGATTTTTACTTTTTGAATAATTAAAGCCTGGCATTGATTCAGGTCAAGAAAACCGTTGGCGAAAGTAGAAAATAATTTACCACTTGCCTGAAATATATGAAAGAGAATCGTATTATTTTCACTCCGGTCGGATATCATTAAATCTATATCAGACAAAAGAATCAAAGTACTTTGTTTAAAGAAGCACAATTGCGCTTATCGAGAATAGTCTGAAAATAATACTCATACCTGATTTAACGGGGCAGGTTATAATAATCGCTGGAATGCTGACCGAAAGCGGGGTCCTCTGTAGTCCGGTCAATATCCTGGGGACTATGATAACGGCCCGTATCCCGGGAATGAAGATCTAACTCCCATCTGGAGTTGTAAATTTCCCCCTGGGCGTCTGAATGAATTAATTCAAAATCACCCGTTGACCGGTCGATAGCACAAAATACAAATTTCCTGTTTGTTTGTTTCTCAAGTTTGTAATACTGCCATATCTCATAGGGGTAAGCGCGGGGTTCGTCATATTGTTGTGCCCGTGAACTGGGTTGTCCATACTGGAGGTAAACCCTGCCACGATCCGTTTCATATCCCTTTTTATTCGTTGCATGGAATTCTCGATTTACAGCCAGCACCTGGTCATAGTAAGTATTCCAAGCAGTTACCGGATTCTTGCCGTCGCGCGAAAGCCAGAAAGAATAAAAAAATTGTTGAAGCACCTCGAGGCTAGCTGTTTTTGACTGCGACTTTATAAATAATTTCTCACTGGCGGAAGAGATAGGATATAACATCCTCAGGTATTCCCTTAATGTATCCGCATTCTGGTAATGTGTCGCGAAACTATTTGAATAATCAACACTGGCAAGATCGGCCATATTGTATTGAGCTGATGGATTATTACGCTGGAAGTATGAGGTACCTGAAGCAATTTCCCTGTTTTCTTTATCCCGGACCGAAATAACAAGGTTGAAATTCCCTGAAGGCAGGTTGGAAATGTCAAATTCACCAAAAACCACATTTACCGGTTCAGGGCTTTCACGTTTAATTTTAAGGAAACTTGAGGTTACCTTTCCTGTTTCAAAGGAAGTGATGGAAGCACTTATCCCGAATTTCTCCTCGTCGGCCATTTTGGATGACATGTTATAGACTTCGGCATAATAGGTCAGTTTGCTGATTGAAGGAGGGAAATAGTCATAGAGGTAAGGAACAAAATCATAACCGCTCTTGGTTAAAAGTCCTACCTCCTCAGCTTTTTTATAGGATTCGACCAGTTCAATGCCTGACACCCTGATTTTATCTGCAGGGAAATCAACGGTAATGGGTTCTTTAATTATAAAAGGTGCACGATCGCGGTTTTTGTCCGATATAGAAAGTTCATAATCATAAGTTCCGTCTGCCAATGGTATTCGCTGCTGATCCAGGAAACTGAAATTGATGGCAGTAGTGTCATCCACTTCAGGACTTGCGAGTTCATATTTCCTGAAATCTTTGATTGAATCGTGTTGTTTAAAAAGCATGGTGATAAGCACCGTGCCCTGAAATCGGCCATTAACTTTCTTCACATAAACAATGCTGTTCCCGAGTATCGAAAGATAGGTTTCGAGGTATGGTCCTTGTCCGGGTGCAAAAAAAGCCGAATACGACAGATAAGCGCGAAGACTTCCCGGCTTGCAGTATCCGGATGCAACTATACCTGATAAGATTAGAAGAAATAAGATTTTTTTCATGGCCTGACAAATTATTTGTACTACAAAGTTAGTGCATTATTAGAGTTATATGGCTAATTTGAATATTATTTTTAGTTAACAAAATCAATTTCAGGCGAATAGAAATAATAGAATTCAAATGAAAGATGAATTTTGCAGGAATATTTTTTTTTGTACTTTTGCAGCCATGGAGAGATGGCAGAGTGGTCGATTGCGGCGGTCTTGAA
>JANXXZ010000513.1 GCA_025350385.1 Bacteroidales bacterium | reverse complement strand
CGAGGAGAAAGAGGTAGTTACTTCTCTTGGAACTGCAATTGTTCCTCAACTGAAACAATACCCGGTTCTTGGAACCATTCTTCGGGCCGGATTGCCACTGCACCAGGGATTGCTTAATTTTTTCGACCGTTCCGAAAACGCATTTGTATCAGCCTACCGCGAACACCGGAAGGATGACGAATTTGCCGTTCAGATTGAATACACTTCCTGCCCCGAACTGGATAACCGTGTACTTATTCTGAGTGATCCAATGCTTGCTACAGGACATTCCATGTTTTCTTCCTACAAATCGCTACTTTCGCAGGGTAAACCATCTCAAACCCACCTGGTTTCGGTCATAGCCAGCATCCAGGGTGTTGAATACCTAAAAAGAATGATGCCAAAGCGGGGAGTAACCATATGGGTCGGTGCTATTGATGATGAGCTCACTGCACAGGGTTATATTGTACCCGGTCTCGGTGATGCTGGCGATCTCGCTTACGGTAAGAAAGCCTGATTTGCAGATAAATATGACCTTGTCCTGGTTCTATGCACCTGACTTAACGTTCATTTTTTACAATCTCAATAAAAACATCTGATTCAAATTGCTTTAGGGTATACTAATGTACCTGTCTCCGGATAGTATCTGCTGCATAAGTAGCTACACCATAATCAGATATCTTTTTAAGGGAGAATCCCTTCAAAACTATTCCATTTTTTATTTGTTACTAATATGTTTTTGGGTAATAAACAATTAAAGATTGCGTTCTATTCAGGGTAATTTGAAGAATAATTATGTCGTCCTTACTTAAACTCTTAATAGTCTTTGCACTAAGCAGTGTAAAATTCCTTCTTGCACCGCCACTATCGTTTGGTATGGGACTTAATTTTATTCAGACCCTGATTTCGACCTCCGCAGGAGGCATCATGGGAGTTTTCGTTTTCTTTTTCATGAGCCGTTGGCTAATCCGATATTACGAAAAGCATTTCAGCGGGATGGTTCATAAAAAGGTACATGCCATTGCCGGCAAATTTGATGTTAAACACCTTGCGGAACGGCATTTCCCGACGACAAAAAAGATTTTCACATTCAACAATAAGTTATTTGTCAGGATCAGGAGAACTTATGGGTTGATAGGTTTAATCATCCTGACCCCGGTCCTGCTTTCCATCCCACTCGGGACATTTCTTATCACCCGTTTTTACCCGGATCGCAGGCATCTGGTGTTGTACCTCTCAGCATCCGTAGTATTCTGGTCCCTTTTAATGTCTTCTGCAATAGCCATTTTCTAGCTGTTTGCTTCCTCTGTATTTATAGTAGTAGTCTTCATCATTTGAACTGGTAAAAATTTGTTTTATTGGTGAGATATCTTCATGTTCACAGCCAGAGAGTACTACATGGTTTTGATGGTAATCATTTTTGCCCGGACCCTGGTATTTATGACGATAGGGCTATTTTTAGCTTTAATATTCGGGCAAATTTTGACTCATTTGTTAATAATGACTAATTTTACTGAATTATTAAAATCAGGGAACCGGTAAGCCGGAATTTTCGGCTAAATTTGTTATCCCGGTTATCTGTTACCGGGTTCAATACAGTCAAAAGAAAATGTCATTTAATTCATTGTAAAATGGCCATGAAAATTTTCAAGGGCGGTGTTATTTCCGAGAACCTCAGGATATCTCTTCATTCAATCCGCAGCCATATGTTGCGAACCATACTTACCGTCCTGATAATTTCATTCGGGATTATGGCTTTGGTTGGTATCCTGACATCCATTGATGCCATAAAGTACTACCTGAACGAAAATTTCCAGATGATGGGCGCCAATACATTTACCATCCGTAACCGTTCGTTACGCATTCACGTTGGTAACAAGAGCAGTCGTGCAACCAACTTCAGGGAAATTACCTATGATGAAGCTCTGCGGTTTAAGAATGAATATGAATTTCCTGTAAATACCTCTATATTCATTTATGCAACCAACACTGCAACCGCGAAGTTTGGCTCCAATAAAACGAATCCGAATGTCCCGGTCATAGGTACTGATGAAGCTTACCTGGCTACTTCGGGCTTTGAACTTGCCAGTGGCCGTAATTTTACTCCCAATGAAGTTTTTTATGGAACAGGTGCCGTTATCATGGGGAGTGCAGTTATAAAAAAGATTTTTAAAAACAATGAAGATCCTGTTGGGAAATATGTTACAATAGGATCGGGCCGGTACACAGTGGTTGGCGTTTTGAAGGAAAAAGGTTCCAGTATGGGATTCAACCCCGATAATATTTGTCTTTTACCCTTAAATAATGTTCGGGTCCGGTTTCCACGCCCCAATGCCAGCTATTCAATTAATGTAAGTTGTCCTGACGGAGAGATTCTGGATGCCGCTATCGGAGAAGCAACCGGATTGCTCAGGGTTATTCGCAATGTGGGTTTAGGTGATGAGGATAGCTTTGATATCTCGAAAAGTGATAATTTATCTAAGATGCTTTTCGACAGCCTTGTTTACCTTAGAATGGCTGCAACAATCATTGCTATAATAACGCTTTTCGGTGCAGCAATCGGGCTTATGAATATTATGCTGGTTTCCGTCACCGAAAGGACAAGGGAAATTGGTATCCGCAAAGCAATCGGGGCTACACGCAAAACAATCCGTAATCAATTCCTGGTCGAAGCTATAGTTATTGCACAGATTGGCGGATTAGTGGGTGTTATACTTGGAATTGCCATCGGGAACGGTTTGTCGTTGGCAATTGGCAGCAGTTTCATTGTTCCATGGGCCTGGATGGCTCTTGGAGTAGGACTTTGTTTTATTGTCGCATTAGTTTCGGGAATATTACCTGCAAATAAGGCAGCCAATCTCGATCCGATTGAATCGCTCAGGTATGAATGAGAGTGCATAGTGATAGAGCATAGTGCATTGTGCAGAGAATTGATAGTGAAAAAGAACAATGAACACGTTCCTGTTCACCTGAATCCAAACCATTTATTATCGGAAACCGGGCTTGAGTGAACAACCCCCGAAATAGTTACTTCTGTTTTCTGGAATCATAATTCCCGACCGCAATCAGCTGATCGTAAAGTGTGCCTCTTTCGCGCTGGTATACCAGGATGGTGTAAACATTACCAGTCTGATAGTGACTGCCTTCAATAAAGGTTACATCGCCCCTGGAGGAGTTGTTAGGCAGTAAGACATATAAGTAATTGTAATACCCTTGTTTCAACCGGATATCAGCCTCATACCCATGGCGGTTATAATTATATTTCATTTTGTTCTCAGGCGTATACTGCCAGCAATTGAAGGCCCCGCTTACATAAAGATTTCCTTCAACGATAGGAGCGTTGTAAGGAAGGAAAAAGTGGACGACCGCGTACTCACCCATGGTTTCCACCAAAGATTCATCATCGCTTTTTAACAGGAATTTCCCGTTAATGTCATCATCCTGGACATAGACCTTAAAAGTCCTGCGTTCGCTTTCCCAGAGCCGGACATAGAAGCCGCTGTCAGTGGGAATGATCTCCTTTACTTTTTCCGAAATTGATCTCAGGCTTTTTATGTCAAACCGGCGGAATTCGTTACCCCCCGGAAACTGGTTTGTGCCATTATCAAATGCATAATCCAGCAAATCACCTCTGACCATATAGGGTTTAAGGGTAGTAAGTGCATTATCCCACCGACCATTCTGCAAAATGCAGACCTGGATATCCTGGTATGGGGCATCAATCCTGTAACCATTGGTGTGTATTGAAAAATCAATCTCCTGGTTTGTTTCATATTCATCAATAGTAGTAGCCCTGATTACATTTGCTTCCAGCACAACTTTCGGATCAAACACCAGGAACCTGCGGGTAAATGCGATACTTTCAGTGCCGTCAGACTGTCTGGTAAAGACTTTAAGAATATAATTACCTGAAAGTTTCAATGACAACCGGTCATTAGGAAATGTGAGGTTGTAATGGGTATATGCCTGACGGGTGTTAAATGAAAAATCGTATTTCTCAATATTATCTTCCTGAAGACCTTCAATGTATTCATTGAACCATATATCGGTAGGATGCCAGGAAGCATCACAGTGGATTACAGAATAAAGATATTGTTTTACATTTCCTTCAAAGTCATCAAATTCCAGATGTAGCTGCTCGCCGCTGTTTAACTGGATCACTGCGTCCGAAATATCAGTCCCTTCATTACGTAACACCACAGAATGGATATTGGGCCTGTAGTTATAGTCGGAATACCGGATAGATGCATTATTGAAATAGTCAGTAGTGTCTGGAATTCCAGGATTGCAGGCAGCTTTCGCAAACTGAACATAAACAAATAATAATCCTACTATGAATACCTGTATGATTTTCACCGAACTGAGAATCTGTTTTCTTTGTAGCATACAATATTGGCTAAGGATACAAAGATAACTGTTTCGGACCTGGAAATTAAAATGAGCACCTGTCAGAAGAACGTTTTAAGCAGTCTTATGGTATTGGGTCTTCTGCCTTATTTTACCAGACTTACTTTATTTATTCAGATAAATAGGGTAAGATTCAGACCTGTCTTGCGAATGGTTTTAAAGATATCCTGGCGAAGGTATGTCAGATCAGTAATAAAATCTGAAGATAGATTCTACAATAAAAAAATCTCCGCAAGCTGAATCGCAGAGATTTTTATTGGTAAGGAAACGAAAGCCTCGATATGTTAAATTGATTCACTCGTTTCTTATCGTATGTTTATTGGTTTTCTTCCCTGTCAGCCTTGGGTTTGCGCCCGCGGGTCACCTTATCGTTACCGGTAGGGATTGTTTTGTATTGTTTGTACCTGAGGCCGATATATCCTTTTTTATAGAAAACGAAAGTATTGGTTTTGTCAAGTTTCAGGTTCGATAGGATGTTTTTATCGGAAGTAGCCCTGAATTGGTTTACAAACATCGTGATATCGAGGATATGTTTCGGATCCTGGCTATTGTCGAGGAATTCTTTTACAAGTTGCTTGATGGTACCGGTCTTCACGGTCTGCCATTTTTGAAGCGCGTAGGTGCTGGTTTTTCCGATAGCAACAACTTCCTCAATACTCAGAATGGATGAACGTAATGATTCGATATTCGGCGGGATGCGGGTAGTGCGTGTTTTGAGTTCTTTGCAAATCTCGGTAAGTTTCATGGGTCTGCCGGCATCTTCGAGAATGCTGAGGATATGTTCCGATAGTTTTACCAGCGTATTACGGTGGAATGTAATGCTTACCTTATCAAATCCCAGTTCAAATTCTTCGGTGAGCATCCGGCGGCAGATTTGTTTCAGCCTGTCGTTCATAGCTTGGGCAGGCATCATGAATTTGCTGAGATATTCCATTGCATCCACTTCGTAATCGTTTTCATTTCGGGATTCGATGCGTGATTCCACATCGGTAAAGAAAGCCTTGAAATTGAATACCTCCTTGTATTTACGGCTGACCAGGTAATAATTTTTATAATTATTTTCAAGGTCCTGGAACGAGATAAAATACCTCTGCAGGGTCCCCGAGAAAATCAATGCATAAAATTTACCTGTATAGTTAAGTTTCTCCTTGGCATTGATTTTTCGCACCAATTCATCATTGATGATCAGGAATTCTTTTTTGAGGTCCAGATCATAATTAAATTGTTTGTCGATATTAAAAAACCGCTGTGCAATTTTATTAACTGCCATGGCAACTTTTTCGGGAACTTTTTGGGCAAT
>JANXXZ010000507.1 GCA_025350385.1 Bacteroidales bacterium | reverse complement strand
CTGTAACCATGACTGTAACCCCGCTGCTGACAGCCGGCGTTTCCGTTGGTGCATCAGCCAATCCGGTTTGTTCAGGCACTTCAGTTACATTCACAGCCACTCCGACTAACGGGGGAACTACGCCTGCTTACCAGTGGAAGGTGAATGGAGTGAATGCCGGGACGGGTCTTTCAACTTACAATTATACTCCTTCAAACAATGATGTGGTTACCTGTGTATTGACCTCAAATGCTAGCTGTGTTGCAGGAAGCCCGGCTACCTCCGGCCCTGTGACCATGACCGTTAACTCTTTGTTGACAGCGGGTATTTCAATATCTCCATCAGCGAACCCGATAGTAGCCGGCACATCTGTTATTTATACTGCTATACCTGTTAACGGAGGAAGTAACCCTGCTTTCCAATGGAAAGTCAACGGCGTGAATACAGGATCGAACAGCGCGAGCTATTCCTATATACCGTTAAATAACGATGCAGTTACCTGCGAGATGACTTCTGATGCTGATTGCGTTACCGGGTATCCTGCTGCTTCATTGCCAGTGATCATGATTGTTGATCCCTTGCAATTAGTTGTAACTCCATTGAATCAAAATGTTTCTTCCGGGTCAGGCATTGTATTATACAACGTAACATCCAACACGGTTTGGACTTCAATCAGTGACCAGGTTTGGTGTACAGTTCCTCCTTCCGGCACAGGTATTGGGACTATAGCTGCTAACTATGTATCTAATCTCACCGGTTCTTCGCGGGTTGCTCATATTACCGTGGCAGTTGCAGGGCTGACCCCTTCTGTTGTAACCCTTACACAGGATGCTGCTGTAAATAAAACACTGAATCTTACCATTTTCCTTGAAGGATTATTTAACGGAACAACAATGAACAAAGCCCAGGATATTACAGGCGATAAGTTTGGAGGTAGCACTGCTGACGAGATAAGTGTGGAACTGCATAATTCAACATCCCCTTACTTATTGGCAGGAGGACCGTTTCAGGTTGATGTTAATACCGACGGAACAGTTTCTGTAACAATTCCTGCTGTGTTGTCATCGAGCTATTATATTGTTGTGAAGCACAGGAACAGCCTGGAAACCTGGAATAATTCCCCGTTATCATTCGGCGGGGCAAGCATAAGTTATGATTTCAGCACATCGGCAGGGCAGGCTTATGGAAATAATCTCAAACTGGTATCGGGTAAATATGTAATCTATTCAGGAGATGTGAACCAGGATGGGATAATCGATGCGGGCGATATGATCCCTGTTGATAATGATACCGCTAACTTTTTGACAGGTTATCTTGCAACAGATATCAATGGAGACGGGATCGTAAATTCCGCTGATATTAACATGCTCAATAGCAATACGTCTGTTTTTGTAGCAAAGATTACTCCCTAGTACGAGAATTCCGTTACTTAATGAAAGAGGAAGATGAGCCATGCCTCATCTCCATTATTTATTAAGAGGTTCCATAAAGGCATGAATTCATCGGTAATGCTTAAATAAATCCTCAAGCAGTTAAGGCAAAACCGGTAATCTTTACTGGTACACTTGATCTTGTCAGGATAATTGACAATAGTGATGTGTTGTTAATTAATGGAACTTCTGCTACCTTTACCTCCTGTTATATACCAGCTGATTTAAATGGTGATGGTTTGATAAATTCCGGAGATCATGCCGGATAATGATTCAGCCTTATAATTAACAAGGATGCAGCCCTAAAAAGATCAGTTATAGTGTATCCAATGTCTTGTTTGGAATTCATACTCTGAGTAATTATATACTGTTATGTCAGTCATTCCCCGAAAGTTTCCCCCCAGGCTGTTTTTTTGTTTTGTTTTATTATCCATCCTGCCACTACTATTTGCTAGCAGGAATGTTTCTGCTCAGGCAATTGTTTCAGTTAGCGACACTTCCGATTATCCGTATTGGATAAAAATGATGCAGGATCCGGATGCCAATTATTATGCGACAGTAAGCGCTTTCGAAAAATACTGGACGAACAGGCCGATAACAAAAGGATGTGGATGGAAAGTATTCAAACGATGGGAATACATCAATTCAAACAGGGTTCAGGCCGATGGGAAACTACCTGCTCCTGCAGCAGTAGCTGAAGAGTATTTCCGGGCAAAAAATTCACAACGCTCTATGAGTGGAACATGGACACAGGTAGGCCCGGTTACATTTCCTTCCAATTCTACAGGGCAACCTACTGGCATGGGGCGGATCAATGCGATCGGTTTTCATCCTACGGATGCCAATACATTTTATATTGGTTCCCCTTCGGGAGGTTTCTGGAAGACAGCTGACGGTGGAGTTACCTGGTCAATACTTTCTGCCTCTATGCCTACCCTGGGAGTATCCGCCATACTTGTCAATCCTTCACAACCCAATACCATCTGGATAGGAACCGGCGACCGGGATGCCGGGGACGCACCCGGAATGGGGGTTTATAAGAGTACAGATGGTGGAAGCACCTGGAATGCATCTAATTCCGGAATGGGCAACCTGACAGTAGGTATGTTTGTGATGCATCCAACAAATTCCAACATTATTCTTGCCGCAACAAGTGGCGGAATTTATAAGACATCCGACGGCGGCGCAAGCTGGACCCGGAAATCGTCAAATACAAGCTTTTATAAGGATATCAGGCTTAATCCTGCTGATCCTGCCATCATGTATGCGACGGAAAATGGTAACTTTTACCGGTCGGCTAATACCGGTGACAGCTGGACTCAGATCACTTCCGGAATTATTTCCGGTTCCAGGATGGTGATTGGCGTTTCAGCTGCTAATCCGGCCTATGTCTATCTGATGCAGACCAGCGGAACTTTTGCCGGGTTGATGAGGTCAACCGATAACGGTTTGAATTTCACAACTCAAGCCACCACCCCAAACATCATGGATTATAGCTGCGATGGAAGCGGATCTGCCAGCCAGGCCTGGTATGACCTCTGTATTGCAGTGGATCCTGCCAATGCAAATACTTTGTACCTGGGCGGGATTAATATCTGGAAGAGCACGAATGGCGGAACAACGCTCACAATAAATTCGCATTGGATAGGCAGCTCCTGGGGAAGTTCCTGTGCCCCGTCAGTTCATGCTGACATTCATACCCTGGACTTCTCCCCGGTTAGCGGCAAATTATTCACTGGCTGTGATGGGGGAATTTACGGGACAACTAACGGAGGTACTACCTGGGCTGATATTTCAAGTGGACTTGGAATAGCGCAGGTATATAAAATAGGACAAAGTGCTACTAACAGCGCTTATTCAATGAATGGCTACCAGGATAACGGTACTGCCTTTAACAATAATTCGGCATTTACAACCGTAATCGGCGGTGACGGGATGGAGTGCATCATCGATTACAGCAATGCCAGTTACAGGTATGGCGCATTATACTATGGCGACATCCGGCGATCAACAGGTTCCGGGTATTCAACCATTGCTAAGGAAGGTATAAATGGAATTACTGAAAGCGGCGGATGGGTGACTCCTTACATATTGCATGAAACCAATCCGAATACCATGTTCGCAGGATATAAAAACGTCTGGCGCAGTACAAATGTCAAGACAGGTTCTCCTGTATCCTGGACCATGATTTCAAACTCGGAAACTTCAAATTGCAGTGTACTTGAACAATCGCCTGCAAATGTTAATATTCTTTATGTTGTTCGGTCAGGACAACTCAAAAGAACTGATAATGCCAACGATGCAAGTGTAGCATGGACAAGCTGTACATTACCAGGGGGGGGTACTCCTACAGACCTTGAAGCTCATCCGAC
>JANXXZ010000503.1 GCA_025350385.1 Bacteroidales bacterium | reverse complement strand
GGCGTCCGGTTAATTGGGTATAGGACTTCATGATTTCAGGCCATCCGGAACCGGCGATCACAAAATAGCGCAAAGTACCGCCCATGGTTCCCCATTCCTGGATTCCCGGATCTGTTTTGCCTATATCTACATATCCTTTCTGAGGATTATCGAATAAAACCGCATATTGTTTGGATGAAAAGGTAAGGGGTATGGAGTAATTCAGCATGGTGGCGCCCTTTTCATACCCGTAAAAAGGCCTGTTATAAAGGGGGAAACGGTATCCACGCCGGTTCATTGAGACAGCACGTTCTCCTGCCCCGTAAATGCTTTCATTTTTATCCAGTTTAAACCGGACACCGCGATTGCCTGCAACATCGAAAAAACCGTCATCTTCGCGCAGCAGGGTGTCGCCCCTGTAAATGAAAGCAAGGTAATAAGGCTGGTTATTTGCATAAATGCTTAATTCGCCGCTCTCAAGCAACTGTCCCCCGGCAAACCTGGTCGTTTTTAGGGAAATGACACCCGGTTTTAATACTACTGCATGGGAACTATCCTGGAACTCCCTGCCGTTCGGCGAAAATGTAATCCCTACGATTGTAGAGGTGTATGGCCTGATCATGATCATGCCCTTATCCGTTTTAACATCCCAGCCGGTAAGGGTTTGGTCAACAGTCAAGATCCTGCGGTTTTCCTTCAGGACGCTGACAGCTGATTTAACCGGGATGATATATCCGTTAACAGGAATGGTTATGTCCTCGTTCTCTGTTGTTTTGCCAACCAGGGTCCCGTCGGCATTGCGAAAGACAAAAGCAAGCTGCCGGGCTACATCATCTGCCCCCAGTTTATAAAAACTGTTGATCTGCAGTTTGAAGGAGTAGAGGTTCGGACCTTCACGCTGCATAAGCACTTTTTTATCCTCTTTTCCCCAATTCCCGACTACATATTTCCAGTCATGCCCGTCGATGCTTTTGTTCGTGATGACCCCTGTGTGCAGGTAAACGTCACCAGGCAGATTCATTAATGCCTTATTGCCTTCGGCTGCGTTGAAATAAACAGTTACGGGTACATTTACCGGAGGGTTCAGAGGATCGAGGCGGATGAGCTGGGCAAACAGGAAATTTGCACTTAATAGTAAAATGCTGAGAAGGAATAGCTTTATAGTTGGATGCTTTTGATTCATTTTGTTGTTGGTTGGTTAATATGTTGGTTGGGACGGGGGACGGGGGACGAGGGGCGAGGAGTGGCATGATCTGATTGAATCTTTTAAAATCCCTTCTTTCAGCGTCATCTGCGTTCCATCTGCCACTTAGCAGCTTTAGCTGCCTGATGATCACCCTGTAATCTATTTCGACAACTCAATAATTTTCACAGTTTTCGCTGCAATTTCAATTTTATCGAGGTCCTTGAAAATGCTGCCGTCAAGCACATCTTTCCCTTTTTTGAAGCCTTTCATATTTTCCTCAAAGCGCCTGGTTTCAACTTTTTTATCCTTCTTACTATTATTCATGATCACCATTACCGAATTGTCGCCAAGCTTACGGAAATACACATAAACACCGTCTTCGGGAATATAATGGGTGAGTTTGCCCTGTTGTACTGTAGGATTACTCTTCCTCCAGTTGAGAAGTTTTACCATATAATCATACATTTCCCGCTGGTCGCCTGAAATATTCTGCCCGGTAAACATGTTCACATTATCACCTTCCCATCCGCCCGGGAAATCTTTCCTTTTGCCGCCATCTCCCTGCAATGAACCCCGGTCGCTCAGGGCCTCGGTCCCAAAATAAACCAACGGAATACCCCTTGTTGTATATAGCAGCGCCAGGGCTATCTTCATGTTTTCGGTAGTCTTTTGCACCTGCCAGGCACGTTCAATGTCATGATTATCAAGCGATGTCACTAGTTTCATCGGATCACTGTAAACAAAATCCTGGCTTAAGAGGTCGTATATCCTGGCAATCCCTGTGTCCCATCCTTCGTCCTCGTTTAGCGCTTTCTGAATGGCAAACATGAGCGGAAAGTCAAAAACATTGGTCAGGTTAGAGCGAAAACCGTCGCTGCTGGGTGATTTATCAAGCCAATGAGCAACCTGTTGGGGAGTATTCAGCCAGGCCTCCCCTACAACGTTAAAATACGGGTATTCCTCGCGGAGCTTTTTCATCCATTCGGCCATGAATGCCTGGTCGGAATAGGGATAGGTATCCTGGCGGATGCCATCCAGTCCGGCATATTCAATCCACCAGATACTATTCTGAATGAGGTAATTGGCTACGTATGGATTTTGCTGGTTAAAATCGGCCATGGTGTTATCGAACCAGCCTTTCACCATGCGGTTACGATCGTATTGGGATGCATGAGGATCGATGTTTACACCTCCGCGGAAATTGGAACGGGTGAATTCAGGCCATTGATTTATCCAGTCTTTCATGGGTAAATCCTTCATCCACCAATGTTCGGTCCCGAAATGGTTAAATACCATGTCCATGATCACCTTGATTCCTTTACGATGAGCCTCGGCCACCATTTCGCGGTAGCTGTCGTTGGTGCCGAAACGGGGATCGGTCTTGTACAGGTCGGTGATGGCATATCCATGATAGGATGCTCTCGGCATATTGTTTTCGAGCAAAGGAGTACACCAGATGGCGGTTACAC
>JANXXZ010000502.1 GCA_025350385.1 Bacteroidales bacterium | reverse complement strand
CTGTAACCGCCCTGGCAGGTATTACCTCTTTTGTAGTTACTTCAAATAGTCCCTGGACATCGCTAAGCGACCAGGCCTGGTGTGTTGTAACCACCTCAGGATCAGGTAATGGAACAGTTACAGCTACTTATGAGACCAATCTGACTGATTTGTCACGAATCGCTCATATAACAGTTTCTGTTACTGGATTAACCCCTGTGGTAGTGAGTTTAACCCAGGAAGCTGCAGTAAATAAAACACTTAATCTTACAATTTTCCTTGAAGGGTTATTTAATGGAACCTCAATGAATAAAGCCCAGGATGTTGCCGGGGATAAATTTACCGGAACAATAGCCGACCAGGTAACGGTAGAACTTCATAATTCCACACCCCCGTATGGTATTGCCGGAGGACCATATAGTGTTAATCTGAATACAGATGGTACTGCTGCATTAACCCTTCCGTTATCAATGAGTGCCTATTTTTTCATTGTCATCAGGCATCGTAATAGCATTGAGACATGGAATAATGCACCTATTTCTTTCATCGGATCGGTGATAAATTATGACTTTACAAACTCCGCATCAAAGGCCTATGGTAATAATCTGAAGCTGGTATCGGGTAAATATGTAATCTTTGCCGGAGATGTAAACCAGGACGGAATAGTCGATTCAATTGACATGGAAACGGTTGCCGCTGATGCAGCGATCTTTAAAAAAGGCTATTTCCCGGATGATGTAAATGGTGATGGACTCATTGATTCCGGAGACCTGATAATGCTGGATAACAACTTATCGAACACTGTTGGCGTGATCAGGCCTTAAGTGCCCTGCGGTTTACTACAAAGCAACAGAAAGTAATTATAATTGTTAAGTTTACTTTAAAAGTATAAGATCATCTGTCTGTTTAAAAAGTGATATACAACTAACTACATTAACTCAAAACGCGGTTTATGAAAAAATCACTATTTCTCCTTATGCTCTTCACAGCTTTTCCATTTACTCAGGCAGTATTCAGCCAAAATGTTTCATTTCAGCCAACGATTAAGAATAAAGCCGTGTATTCTGATGTTACTCCACCTCTTCGGGATATGCCGGTTATTTCCGGGCGGATTGTAAATGAAGAAGATAATGATGCTGAAGTTGAGAATGAATTAAATCTCGTGAAAGCCCGAAATCTCACTGAAAATCATTCACCTTTTGCTGTTGACCCGGCGCTTCAGACAACTGAACTGGATAATATCCAGGTTGCGAAAGCGCCGATACAGAATTTTGACGGAATTAACAATACGTACGGAGTTTATCCCCCGGATACGCAGGGTGATGTCGGCCCAAATAATTATGTCCAGGTAGTAAACCTGGGATTCCAGGTTTTCAGCAAAACAGGTACTTCATTATATGGCCCGGCCAACCTGAGTACAATATGGTCAGGAATTCCTTCTCCCTGGAATGGTACAAACAATGGAGACCCAATTGTCCTTTACGACCAGGCAGCCGACAGGTGGATGATTTCGCAGTTTTCCCTGCCAAATACCAGCCAGTATGCCATGCTGATTGCCATATCCCAAACGGGCGATCCGACCGGAGCCTGGTACAGGTATGTATTCGAGTTTGGCAGTAAAATGCCGGATTACCCGAAATTCGGTATCTGGTCCGATGGCTATTATATGGCTGTAAACCAGTTTGTGAGCGGATCTGCCTGGGGTGGGGTTGGGGCCTGTGCATTCGAACGCAATAAAATGCTTATCGGCGATCCCACAGCTCAAATGGTGTATTTTGACCTGGGCGCCGCCAGCGACCCTGGGGGAATGCTTCCATCCGATTGGGATGGCGTAACACCGCCAATAGCCAATGAACCTAATTATTTTACCTACTTCAACGACTGGTCGTCAGCAAGCGATGATTACCTGAAAATCTGGCAATTTCATGTGGATTGGGCCACTCCTTCCAACTCTACTTTTTCAGAGGCGAACAGCCTGGTAACAGCTCCGTTTACTTCAACGGTATGCAGCAGCGGTAATTGCGTTCCCCAACCAGGTACATCAGTCCTGTTGGAAGCTCTGACCGACAGATTAATGTACCGGCTGCAATATAGAAATTTCGGGGATCACCGGTCGATGGTTACAAATCATACCGTTGAGGTGGATGGTACTTGTCATGCCGGAATACGCTGGTATGAACTCCGCAATTCAGGGAGTGGATGGTCAATCTATCAGCAGGGTACCTATGCTCCTGATGCATCACACCGCTGGATGGGAAGTGTAGCCATGAATGGAGCCGGTGATATGGCTCTCGGATACTCTGTTTCGAACGGAACGACAATTTATCCCTCAATCAGGTACACCGGCAGATTTGCCAGTGATCCGCCCGGGCAAATGACATTTGCCGAACAGACTATCATGAATGGCACAGGTTACCAATCGGGCTCTGCGGCACGCTGGGGTGATTACAGTATGATGTCAGTTGACCCTGTTGACGACGGAACATTCTGGTATACAACGGAATATATTCAGACTTCAGGATCAGTGAACTGGAGAACGCGCATAGCATCCTTCCTTTTCGGTCCAGTTCCCCCGATTGCCAATTTCACAGCAAGTACTGTCAAACCCTGCCTGAATAATACCCTAATCCTCACCGACCAGACTTCAGGTGTTCCCACTTCCTGGTCATGGTCAATCACACCTTCAACATACGCTTTTGTAGATGCCACAACGGCTGCATCTCAGAACCCGCATGTGAAGTTTACTGCATATGGGAATTATACAATTGCTCTAACAGCCACCAATCCCCAGGGTAGCAACACCATTACCAAAAGTAATTTCATCGCTGTCAATACAGCCAATGCTGATTTTTCCGCCAGCCTTACCACAATTGTGGTTGGGAATTCCACAACATTTACTGATGCTTCAACTTGCAGTATCACTTCCTGGGCATGGAATTTTGGATCAGGTGCCACACCTGCCACAGCTACAACCCAGGGTCCACATTCGGTTACTTACAGCACCTTGGGACAAAAAACAGTGTCTTTAACTGTAAACGGATCAGTTACTACAACCAAGACTAACTATGTTACTGTAACAGACCCGGTATTTAATATGAGCAACAGCAGTGTAACCACCTGTAATGGTGATTTTTATGATTCAGGTGGACCTTCAGGTAATTATCTGAACAATGAGAATTATACGATGACATTTCATCCTTCATCACCAGGCAACATGATGAGGTTTGTATTTACTTCGTTCAGCACCGAAGCAGGATATGATTACTTAACGATATATGATGGAGTAAATACATCAGCGCCTTTGATCGGTACGTACGATGGAGCCAATAGTCCGGGAACTGTCACGGCAACCAATACTTCGGGAGCTTTGACATTCAATTTCACTTCCGATGTGGGTGTTGTTTCAACTGGTTGGGCAGCTACTATAAGCTGTTACAATGTTGCGATTCCACCTGTTGCTGATTTTTCGGCTTCCTCAACAAACCCTGCTATTAATACTTCTGTATTGTTTACCGATCTGTCAGCCAATTTTCCTTCTTCCTGGTTGTGGACGTTCACCCCTTCAACAGTTACTTATCTGGGAGGAACTACTTCCTCTGCTCAAAATCCACAAGTTCAGTTCAATGCAGCAGGTAGCTATACAGTTTCATTGTTGGCTACCAATGCATACGGAAGCAATACTCAAACCAAGACAAATTATATAAATGCCGTCAATTGTACTGTCTCAGCTTTCCCATGGTCGGAAGGATTTGAGCACGGAGGAGCGATTCCTTCCTGCTGGTCGCAGGAATATGTAACTACCCCTG
Source organism: Bacteroidales bacterium (assembly GCA_025350385.1). Lineage (GTDB taxonomy): Bacteria > Bacteroidota > Bacteroidia > Bacteroidales > UBA4417 > UBA4417. The sequence goes on along the minus strand of JANXXZ010000502.1, from coordinate 1,322 downwards.
GCTTAAACTGGATTTTTGTGACTGGCAATGGAGCTTCTAATCCTGCCACTGCCCACACGGGAACCTATAATTCCTGTCTCAAGGATAATACTTCAGCCGATAATAAGAACAAGCTGGTTTCTCCTCCTCTAGATCTTACTGCCATAAGTAACCCTGTGCTTAAATTCTGGCATACCCAGGCATTCTGGAGTCCTGATCAGGATCTTTTATCAGTATATTACAAGACATCCGCTATCGGTGCATGGACACTTCTGAGTTCATATACAAATAGTATAACTGCCTGGACAGAGGAGACAATTTCACTGCCTTCACCAACAGCCGCCTACTTCATTGCTTTCGAAGGTAATGCCAAATATGGATATGGAGTATGTATTGATGATGTTTCCGTTACAGGTTCATCTAAAACTCTGAATCTGACAATTTTCCTTGAAGGATTATTCAATGGCTCAACAATGAATAAAGCGAAAAGTGCCTCTGGTGATCAGTATCCGGGCACTGTTGCTGATCAGATAACCGTTGAATTGCATAATCCCACTGCACCATTTGCAATCGCTGGCGGACCATACACTGTTAATGTCAATACTGATGGGTCCGCAATTCTTACTTTGCCTGCTTCCCTGGGATCCAGCTATTACATTGTAATAAAGCATCGCAACAGTCTTGAGACATGGAACAGTAACCCATTATCATTCAGCGGGGCCGGTGTCAGTTACAATTTCAGCAGTTCCGCAGCCCAGGCCTATGGTAACAATATGAAATTGATTTCAGGTAAATATGTATTATTTACGGGCGACGTTAACCAGGACGGAGTAATAGATTCAGGCGATTTGATCCCGGTTGATAATGATGCTGCTAACTTCCTGACCGGTTACTTATCAACTGATTTAAACGGCGACGGACAGGTAAATTCAGGGGACATAAACCTCCTTAATAATAATTGTTCTTTATTTATTGCCAAAATTACACCCTGAATTCCCTGATTCGTTCCTGCCTTAACTCAATCATTGCTGTTTGTGGTAAGACTGGTGTGAATCTCAGGTAACCCTTAAAATAGTTAAGCTAAAGTGACTGGTTCCTTTTTAAGGGATTCAGGCACTGCATTATGAAATTTTTGGTATTTTATTTTAATGAACGGAATAATTAGTTATTTTTATTCATTGATACCGTCGACAAGATTCATAGTGATTCTTTCAGAAATGGATGTCCAGTGCCGCTCTTACAAGATTCAAATAACCCTATCATCCTGTCACGTATTTCATCATTATAAAATTTATTGGCGATAGGATTTTTAACGCTGAATTTTTATCCGAATGGCATATGAA